>JAPLHI010000044.1 GCA_026389695.1 Chloroflexota bacterium | reverse complement strand
ATGATGTCGGCTTTATAGACATGAAACCTCTGGCCGGCGGGATGATAACCAACGCTAAAATTGCTTTCAAATACCTCTTCCAGTTTCCTGATGTTGCCCCTATCCCGGGTATAGAAAAGCTACATGAGATAGACGAGATCGTACAGATATTAAACGGTCCGTTGGAACTAACCGGTGAGGAACAGCAGGAAATGCAACAACTCAAGCAGCAGCTCGGCGCCAGGTTCTGTCACCGCTGCGACTATTGCCAGCCCTGCAAGGAAGGGATAGCCATATCAACGGTGATGACATACCCCAGCCTGGTCCGACGCTTACCCCCGCAACACATATACTCCAGTTTCTGGTCGATCCTGATGGAAAAAGCTGCCGCTTGCACGCAGTGCGGTGAATGTGAGGAAAGATGCCCCTACCACCTTCCCATCCATGACATGATAGCCGAACATTACAACCAGTACGAAAAAGACAAGAGTAACTATCAGAAGTCCACGCAATCAACATGATGGAACCGGCTACGGATTGAGGGCACTGATAATGCCGGGATCAAGGCCGCTAAACTTCGCCAACCATTCCAGCCTGTCACGTTTTAACTTGCGGCTCAATGCCAAAATCTTATCTTCCGAGTAATAATTATTTAAATCGAAACGGGTTAGATCCAATCCCGGAATTTCCGCAGGTACTTCGTACCCCCAGAATTCGTCCTTTTTCCACGTTATGCTGTCCCTGGCTATCATTTCAATAATTTTTACAGAATCGAATACGGTTATTTTCTGCCCGTTGGCCATTCCCCCAACCTTACCTGTATTTAAAAGAAAACACTGGATATGAGGGTTCCGTCTCAAAATATCAAGGAACATATTGCCTTCTTCTTCTTCCGAACCGACAATGAAAGGATTGGTGCCGACAACCCTGCGCTGTTTACCTGCCTGTGCGGGATCACCGGCAGAAGTCTCTACTGATTCTCCCAGCATGAATACGGCCGCTCCCCATTCATTGGAAAGACGTACCACCGGCGGCACAATCTCATTGTGCCTGGTAATGAATATCATGTAGTCCACTCTTTCCAGATCGATATCATTATCGCTGAAAGCGATGTCGCGTCTCTTAACCATAGCCCGGCCGTTAGAGGTAAGCGTAGTATCAAAGAAATCCACCTTACCCGTAGCTGGATCCACATGAACGTTCTCCAGTATCGCCCGGGGACTTATCGCAGCCGCGTACAACAATGGTTGCGCTCCAGGCTCCAGTGCATCGGTCTTCATATAGAAGGATTCCTCGGTGCCGACGGCGCTGCTGTCGGATTTTAGTATCACAACGTCATCCTGGCGAATAATCACCCTCTCGGGAGGCCGCAGCCAATGGGAATGGCAGGCCAGGGATGTCTTACCCGTACCGCTGAGCCCGAATAAGAGAAAGCCTTTGTCAGTGAGCTGGCCGTCTTTCATAACACGCAGTATTTTGCTGGCCGCATGCAGTCCCAGGTTACCTTCCTTTTTAGCCCAGTACATCACCTGGCGCAGCATCGCTTTCTTATTTTCACCCTTATAATCGCTGCCCACGATAAGCGTTGTGCCTGCCTCAGGAAAAACCAGCACCTTTTTTTCCGGCCACTCCGGGACTGTAATCGTTACAAAGTCCGCTTCGCCTTCCTCGGCAGGGAATAAGGTACTGCCCCACATCAGAGGTATACGCGGGTATTCAGCGGTTACATAGATCCGGCATCTTTTCTTATAGCCTTGCTTTTGGCACATCACACGGTCAAGCATGATGACTTCCTTTTCCCTCAGATATGCCAGAACATCATGTACCAGTTGTAGATACTCCTGATCCAGATCACCTAAGACCACTTCCGTAAACTTGGCAATTCTATTGCGTACCCTGGTCGTAACAGCGAGGTTGCCGAATTCCGACAGAATTCCACCCTGCTCAAGCGCCCACTCCCGTAACCTGTCCTCGGACGGATTGTCGATGATCTTCTTTGGCCGGAACTCATCAATAAAAATCTGGTGCATGCTGCTTCCTTGAATTGAACTTCACAGGCCATTATATCAAATACAGGCGTATATGTGTCTTTTGAAGAACTCTGACAAATAATGCGTCCACCAGCGTATACGTGTATTGACATACACAAATACAATGTTACAATAGTATCTTGGTGAGGCAGTAAAGCGGTTTTAGTTCTTACCCGCAGTTTGATCGCAGTTATGGTGTTCTTTGTTTAATGCATAGGATTTTCCAAATAATATTGAATTGACCTGTACTTCAAGGGAGGTGAGAATCTTTCAAGGATAATATATTAACTTTCACCTATCCCATCGGTATCATCGTTTAGTATTTACCCTGCATCAAACACCTTTATTTCATGTTGATCCAAGACTAATTAAGGAGGAAGAAGTGCAAATGACAAACCCATCCAAACGTACATGGATCATTCTCGCTGTTGCCCTGTGCCTCATCCTGGTCGGAGACCTGCTGGCGTGCATGACTCAAACCGATTGGGGCAAAATTAAAGTACGGGATGTACGCTTTGTGGGCAGTAACGGTGTGATCAGGAGCGCCCTGCTCTACGTTCCCCAGGGTGTTACCAAGAAAAAACCGGCTCCCGGCATCGTCGCCATTCACGGCTATATCAACTCGCGCGAAACACAGGACGGCTTCGCCATTGAGTTCGCCCGGCGCGGTTACGTGGTGCTCGCGCTTGACGAGACAGGCCACGGCTATTCCGACCCGCCCGCATTTTCCGGTGGCTTTGGCGGCCTCGATGGCATCCCCTACATGCGCAGCCTCGATATAGTTGACCCCGATAATATCGGCCTGGAAGGGCATTCCATGGGCGGCTGGGCTATTGTGACCGGGGCATTTTTTAACCAGGACGGATACAAATCAATGGTCCTGGAGGGATCATCCACCGGCACCTACGGGGCGCCGGATGGCTCAGCCACCTTCCCGCGCAATCTGGGCTTGGTATATTCGGAATGGGATGAGTTTTCCGCGCTCATGTGGCTGACACCTGTACCCAAGGATGTCGTCAAGGGGGACAAGCTCAAGACACTCTTCAACACCAAGGACGATGTCGTGGTGGGACAATTGTACGGCTCTATAGCGGACGGCACAGCCCGCAAGCTGTATATGCCGCGCAATACACATCCCTGGGATCACTTATCCATCGAGGCCATCGGTGATGCCGTTGAATGGTTCCAGGCAACCCTGCAGGGAGGCAACGGTTTACCGCCTGCCGACCAGACATGGTACTGGAAGGAAATCGGCAACCTGATCGCCCTCATCGGCATGATTTTATTACTCTTCCCGGTCGGCAAACTGCTTCTGGCACTGAATTTCTTCAAGGGATTGGCTGAAGCGCCTGCCGAAGCCAAGCCGGCCAGGGGTATCGGATGGTGGATCTGCGCCGCCATCCTGGTTATCCTGCCCATTGTGACATATTTCCCCTTCAAAGAGCTGCCCATCACGCTCGGCTGGGATCCCGCCAGTGCGGCCATCGCGTTCTTCCCCGAGGGCATCACCACCCAGATTATGTTCTGGGCAGTGCTCAACGGTTTGATCGCGCTGGTCTTATTCGTGATCTGGCACTTTGCCTTCAACCGCAAGACGGGCGCCAACGGCAGCAACTACGGCCTTACCTGGGGCACGGCGCTGGATTGGGGGAAAATAGGTAAATCCTTCCTGCTCGCAGTGGCAATTGCTTTCATAGCTTATCTGACCCTGGCTTTCTCAGACTGGTTGTTCAAGGTTGATTACCGCATCTGGTTCTTCGCTGTGAAACCAATGTCATCGCTGCATTTCCTCATTTTCCTATGCTACCTGATTCCTTTTGCGTTCTTCTACGTGGTTCTGGCTACGGTGCTGAGCGGGCAGCTTCGCCCTCTGATCAAAAATAAGGAGCTGAGCCTTGGCATTGAGATGCTGATCAATGTAGCCCTGCTGGTTCTGGGCTTCATCGGCCTTATGCTGGTTGAGTATATTCCGCTCATGGCCGGCGGCACCCTGGCTAATCCGGCTGAACCGCTGTTCACCATTGTGGCAATCCAGTTCATACCGTTGATGACCATTGCCGCTCTCGCTTTCACCTACTTCTTCCGCAACACCGGCCACATCTATACGGGCGCCTTCCTGGTTGCCATGCTGGTAGTCTGGATCGTGGTTGCCTCACAGGCGATCCATTTCGCATTCTAACCCGGTAACGCAAAGTTCAAGGTGAGTATAAACTCACCCGGATGAAGCAAAAGGGCGGGGCGCTTAAAACGCCCCGCCCTTACTTTATCTTCCTGTGAGCCCTGTGAATTTACTCTCAGTAAGATTCTCTCCACCGCCTGATAATGCATATGATCAGGATCACCGTTGCAACGCTGCCGATAGCAAGGACAACCCATACCCACAGCGGTACGGAGGCAAGCTTTTCCGGCAGGAACGGCAATAT
>JAPLHI010000215.1 GCA_026389695.1 Chloroflexota bacterium | reverse complement strand
TGTCGCTCACAAAAAGCTCGTCGTCAACGGGTTCAAGATAGAGCTCGATAGCCTCCTTGATGTTGGTCAACGCCTCAGCCTCGCTATCTCCTTCGCTTATGCACCCCGGAAGGGAAGGGGCATATATGGTGTAGCCCCCTTCTTCTGAGGGCTCAAGGATAACTTTTAACTTCAAATTTAATCTCCCTAACGGTAATTAGTATACTCAAGAGAATGATATTACTGTCTGAGGTAGATGTCAAAGGTAATAGTCCGCAATGCGGCCGGGCATTTCGAACGCTTTACGACTGCCATTGCGATCCCTACTCTCCACGTTGTCATTGCGGGCCCGAAGGGCGTGGCAATCCCCCCCCCGCCGGGAGCTCCTAACCCTTTGTTCCCAGCCTTAGGGGTGCAGTCCGGAAACAGGTGTTATTTCATAAATAGGATGTCCCAGAAAGGGACCTGTTTGGACTCCAATACAGTACGTTGTTTCTCTACCTGTAATTCTTTGTGGGAAGGTACCTGATGTTCTGCGGTTACTGTCCGGTATTCGGTTCGATTGTCAGTCCATGCTATGGATGTAGTGAATCTTGCATTTTGTGGGATTGTGGGGCCGCTGATCAGAATGGCAATTTCACCGGCGCCTTTTAAATCAAACTCCATAGTGTAGGTATCCTGATTTTTCGACCAGATATTTTGCCGTCCGCCGATAAACTTCGCATAATTCAATTTTATATTGGCAAGGTTTAGCCAGTCATCTATCGATTCAATGCTTCCCCTTGTTGAAATCCACGGCCAGTTAACTAACTTTGCAGGTGCAGTATCCGATGGGGCAATCAGCGGCGGCGATAAGATCTGGCCGCGCTGTGTCATATCAAAGACCCTGAATATTGAATTTTCATAATATTTTTGTTCAAGTATGTTGACCTTGAGTATTTCCAGGTCACGCCTGGGAAATTCAGAGAAATTGTATCCATAGTACCAGATGTACCTGTGCCCTCCCTGAAAATCCAGATCAGGGTTGCTCCACATTATATAGGGAGAAAGCGCATATTCACCTGATGCGGTGGTAATCATGGGTACGACTTCGCTGTATATTTCAGTCCTGTTTTCGGTCGCGTACCTGGTTTCAGAATAAGTTTCTGTAACGGGGACCTGGATGTTTACGCATGATAAAGAAAGCCAGCATGATAGGGACAACAAGGTTAAAAAAAACAAGATCGAAAACGGTTTGACTGCCGGACGTATAGACGAAAAATACATGCCGAGTTTGTCAATAAATGCAGCGACATAATCACGATGCGTCATTTTCTTCTACTTTGAAAACAGTAGTTCCCAAAACGGGACCTGTTTGATGGCGGTAAAGTCCCTCTGTTTTTGCACTTCGTAAGGTGTCTGTATCAGTACCTTCCTCTCCCTGGTAACCGTTTTATCTTCCGTTTGTGTACGGTTTAACATCAGACTTACCGTTGTATTGGCATTCCAGGAGTTCTGCGGCCCGCTGATAATTACAGCGATATTTCTTGCTTTGCCGATATCATACTCCAATACGTGTGGATTGTCCGGTTTGGACCAGATATTGGTTCTGCCGCCCAGGAATTTCGCCCCATTTATCATGCTGTTGGCAGAATCAAGCCAGGGCGTAGTGGATTTGCCTGTTATCCATATCCATTTGATCTGCCCCTCTGGTGTCCCAACATCAGCATTGTACGCATCGGGAGCGTAAATGTGACCGGTCCTGGTCATATCAAACACCCGGATCACCATCTGTTCATATTGCATCTGGTCCCATACGGAAACTTTAATACGGGCATTATCATACTGCTGCAAATCCGGCATGTCATAAGCATAATACCGCATATAGGGAAGGCCCTTAAAACTGAGATCAGCCGACATCCAGTGAAATAGAGGCGCAAGATTGTATTCTTCGGATACATTATCAACTATGATGGTTTCATTATCGCTGTATGTCTCGGTTGCGTATTCCGAGCGGTTTGCCATCTCGGTATAATTCTCTGTTATTGTATATTCTTTATGGATACATGCAATATTTGCAGTACCGGATATAATGACCGGAAGTAATAGACGAAGGATATTAATCTTCATAAATTTGCTATAAAGAAATATCAATTATTATATTAATAGAATATGGGCACTTAATGCCCTTGTCAACAGGGTTGTTAAGATTAGGGTAATATCACGTACTTGTTTTTTTCAGATAGAAAGGGCGAAATTCCGCTAATATTTCTCATCGGATGAAGAAAAAATATTTTTCAGGGTATATAATGCAGAGAAATATAACTATTGAATGAAAAATAGGGGTGAGTAATGGTAGAGAGAAAGGTGTCTAAAATATTAGCAACCGGTGTTCTACTTGCGGCGCTGACATTTTCCGGATTTGCCTGCTTTCTGGCAACTCCACAACCTGCGCTTAATACCCAACCTGCTGTTATAGTTGCCAAACCGGACAAACTGACTTTCGTCATAGACCCGGCCCAGGGAACGACAGCCGACCAGAGCATTTCGGTGGTGAACGCCGGTGGGGGAGTGCTTACCTGGTCGATGGCCGACAACTCGCACTGGATATATTTGCAGCAGCCTGAAGGAGCACCTGTCACTGATGAAAATACAATTAAAGTCAGGATCGATGCGGCCGGTATGCCAGCCGGTGATTACACAGGCATTGTTACCATTGCTGCTGAAGGTGCCACCAACAGCCCTGTTTATGTGCCGGTAAACCTGAGTATATTGCCGTCAGCGGATCAGCAGCCCGTCATAACTCAGAAACCTGCTAATAATTTGCCCGGGGCAGTGCAACCCGGCAGCAGTGCGGTGGTCTGGAAAAACCAGAATGAATTGATGAATTATGCTACTACCAATGCCTGCATTGTGAGCGGAAGCGTCACCAACGCCGATAAATTATGGTACATGAAGGATGTCAAAATTGTGGCCAAATCGGGATCATCGGCTGACATAACAAGTGTCATCCCTCCCGGAGAAACTATAA
>JAPLHI010000189.1 GCA_026389695.1 Chloroflexota bacterium | reverse complement strand
AAGCGTGGCAATGCGTTTAGTACCGTAGTCCGTCATGGCGAGGCACGAAGTGCCGTGGCAATCCCGTGAACGAAGGTGCCGGCATACCTGGCCATACTGCGATGAGATCGCCACGTCGCACCGATAAATCGGTGCTCCTCGCGATGACATGATAATAACCTGTCATTGAGAGCGAAGCGTGGTTATCTCTCGGCCTGGTGCAATACCATGAGATTACCGCGTCGATACGCTCCTCGTAATGACAGGTAAAAATAAAGGTCCTCGCGATGACATAGTAAGAAAGGGCTCGTAATGACATGGTCAAAATAAAGGTCCTCGCGAGCGAAGCGTGTCGCTGTCGCAGGCCTTTGATATTGATTTCACCTTTTATACGTTGCATGAAGTGCCCCCTTTGCTGCACCATATGTTACAATTTAGGTCGGGACAATAGTCTCCTTAATTGTATTCATGTCAAGTGAATTCACATCACCGGGAGGTACTTGTAGTCGTATCCTGAACAGGCATTGGCGGGCCTGGTTTAGCTATAATATCTTCAGTTTTGCCGGGGCTCAGTATTGGTATCTATCCCCGGATTGATTATATACAGGAGGTATAATGCAAAAATATTCTCTTCCGGCTTTCTCTCTGGTTATGGTTGTGATCATGTTGATCATCGCGGGTTGTTCCGCCTCCCCGGCAAGCCAGGAACCGGAGCAGGTAATCATCGGCTACATTGGCAACGTCAGCTCACCCGGCACCAGGCCGTGCATGGATTTCATGCAGATCGCCGTTGATGATATCAACGCTGCGGGCGGCATTCTGGGTAAGCGGACAAAGTTAGTGATTGAGGACGGCAGGGGTGAGACTACCAGCTCGGTAGCTGCGGCGCAGAGGCTGCTGATGAGGTACAAACCGGTTGTGTATTATATCGAAGGCAGGAGCGAGATAGCCCTGGCCATCAGGGAGAAATCTGCGGATTTATTTCCCAGCTTCCCTCATATTTCTATTGTAAACGGGGCGACCGATTGGGAGCTGACCGCAGGCATAGTATCGCAATACGACAGGTACAAGTTTTTCTTCCGTGATTTTGAATGGGCGCAATACCCCTGGTACTACAATCTGGGTTTGAGGTTGCTCAAAGACAGCGTGAAGGCTAAAAAACTGGCGTTCCTGTATGAAGACCTGGTCTGGACCAAACTTTACCGTGAGGGCGGTGGTCCTGGCAATATGCCTTCCATGAAGGAGTACGCCGAAAAGCAGGGATTTGAAGTTGTTTATGATAAGGCCATCAAGCCCAGGTCTGGCATGTGGCTGCCGGTATTTGAAACTATAGCCAGGAGCGGCGCGGATGCCATATTCGTCCTTTCCAGCTGGTATACGGATACAGAGGTAATGGCCAAGCAATGGGCGGACTCATCCGCCAGGGATATACCGATATTGGCCGAGGGCGGGACTATCTGCAATAGGACTTTCTGGGAAATGACCAATGGTAAATGTTTGGGGCTGCTTACCAGCTATCAGGACGATGATAGCATAGCTGTCACCCCCATGTACATACCGCTGATTCAAAAAGCACATGCAAAAAATATTCCCCTCCAGTTTCATGTAATATCAGCTTACAATGATGTACTCGGTTTGAAGGTAGCCATGGAAACTGCCGGTACTACTTCGGATGTCAATGCCCTGATCAAAGAACTGGAGCGGGGAGAGCCGTGGGAGGGTGTAACCGGGCCGGCTTCCTTTAACAGCGAGAGAGTTGAACCATGGTTCCACTCGGGCAAGGTAACCAGTATGAAGAATCTCCTGGAGGTAGCCTATCCGGACAGGTTCCATATCCCGCTCAACCAGTGGCAGGGTAAGGATAAAGTGCCCCTGCTGTTGACCTGGCCGGGCTTTATGAAGTACGCCAATCCGGATGCTTATAAGAGCCCTGCGCAACTGAGGGCGGAAGCAGCATCAGGGAAATAATAATCGCATACAGGTCATAGAGATCGCCACGTCGCCTGCGGCTCCTCGCGATGACATATTAAAAAAGGGCTCCTCGCGGTGACGAGCTAAAAATGTCATTGCGAGCGAAGCGTGGCAATCCCTCGGCCTGGTGCAATACCATGAGATTACCACGTCGCTACGCTCCTCGTAATGACAGGTAAAAATAAAGGTCCTCGCGATGATGTACTAAAAGGGACCCCTCGCGATGACATGATAAAAAAGGGCTCCTCGCGATGATGTACTGGGAGTCGCCTGTGGGCAGGCGACTTTCA
>JAPLHI010000007.1 GCA_026389695.1 Chloroflexota bacterium | reverse complement strand
CGGCCAGGCAGTAAGCCACGTTGTCGGTCATTGAGGCCAGGTAATCCAGCCTGTCCGTCAGCGGTATCACCTGGGTATAGGTGCGGCTTTCGGCCAGCTTTTCTATGCCGCGGTGCAGGTACCCTATGATGGGCTCGACATCGGTGACCACTTCGCCGTCCAGCGTTAGCCTTAAACGTAAAACGCCGTGCGTGGACGGATGCTGAGGGCCGACATTTAGATAAAATTGCTCTGTCTTAATAGGCATTTTACAGGTAATCCCTCCGCAGAGGATGTCCCTTAAAGCCTTCCCAGAGCAGCAGTCGTCTCAGGTCGGGATGCCCTTCGAACTTGATGCCGAGCAGGTCGAATATTTCGCGTTCCTGGTAATAGGCGGCGCGCCAGATGCCGGTGACCGATGGGACGGTGAGGTTTTCCCTGCCGTAGACACGTGTTTTCAGCATCAGGCTCTGGTTATTTCTCAGGGAGACCAGGCGGTAAACCACTTCGAAATAGTCGAGGTAGTCCACAGCGGTCAGGACGGTCAGATAATCGAACTCCAGTTCTGGTGTATTCTTGAGGAAATCGGCCACCTGCGCCAGCGCTTTGCTGTCGACTGTAAGCGACTCCTTGTCACTGGAAACAACGGACCCGGGAATTGCTTCCGCTATCTTTTTCCCGGTTTCTTCAGTATTAACGGCAACTGTCATGTACTATGATTACCTGTCTCTTACTTCAATGCTAAATTGGGATTGTCAATAGTCCCCTTGACTATCTTGGCATGCAGCCTGTTGACACCATGGATCATGGCTTCCGGCCTTGGCGGGCATCCCGGAATATATACATCCACCGGCATGATGCGGTTGACGCCCGGTACAACGCTATAAGATTCCCGGAAGGTGCCGCCGCTGATAGCGCAGGCGCCTACTGCGATCACCCACTTGGGTTCGGGCATCTGGTCGTAGATCATCCTGGCCGCTGTAGCCATTTTCCAGGTTATCGTGCCTGCTATCATCATTACATCCGCCTGGCGCGGCGAAAAGCGGATGATGTCCATGCCGAAACGCGACAGGACGAAGCTGGGACCGGACGCCGCAATCATCTCAAAGGCGCAACACGCGGTTCCGAAGATTAAGGGAAAGATGGAGCGCTGCCTTGCCCAGGCAACTGCGGCGTCCACGGTGGTCAGCAGCATATTGCGGTGGATTGCTTCGTCCAGCCATTTATCCGGATCGGGGTATTGGCTGGTGCAGTTTTCAACAAAAGAATTGATTAGTTTGCCTTCGGCAATGTCAGCTTCCTGCGGTGTGTAAACATCAGGCCTGATTATTTCCACTGCAGGGCTCCCTTGCGCCAGGCATACAGATACCCAACCGTCAGGATCAGTAAGAATATACCCACCGCTACGAGCCCCCCTGCGCCGAGGTCCTTGATATTAACAGCCCAGGGATACAGGAATATGGTCAGCATATCGAGCAGCACGAAGAGAACTGCAAAGAAATAATATCTGAAATTGAATTGAACCTGCGTTTTGCCGATGGTGGTCATGCCGCATTCATACGACATGTTCTTTTCGCTATTCTTCTTCTGGGGTATCAGGCCGATGAGCTTGAGCAGCATAGGCAGCACGGGGATGATGACGGTGAAACCTATGGCAATTAAGAGTAAGATTCCGACGTAACCAAATTGTGCGAGCACGTTCTAAGATCTCCTGTACAAAGGCCGTTGGATAGTATATTACATGCCTGAAAAAGATGTCAAAATCAGTTCAATTACCTTGACTAAAGAATACACTTGGGTATTATAATTATTGGTCGGTTTATTATTTCATTATTACTTACTCTTAAACATCAGCCAAAATGCGTATTACAGGCGGCTCGGCCAAAGGGCAAATCCTTAAAACTTTACCCGGTTTATTAGTCCGCCCCACCACGGACAGGGTCAGGGAAGCTATATTCTCCATGCTCAGTTCTCTTCCCAGTGATTGGGATAGGGGCCTGGATTTATTTGCCGGCACCGGCGCCTTAGGCATCGAGGCGCTTAGCCGTGAAGCCGGCTGGATTGATTTTGTAGATCGAAACAGTAAATCCTGTAAAATTATTAAGCAAAATTTAGAAAAAACTGGATTTTCGGATCAAGCTCATGTATATTGTTGCCCTGTTATCAAAGCGCTTGGATTTTTAGAGGAAAGGTACGGATTGATTTTTCTTGATCCTCCTTATGCTGACACATCACTGGGTACACTGCTGACGAATCTATCCGCATCCAGATTAATCTCGGCTGATTCACTGATCATCGTATCCCATGCCTCACGTTCTCCCCTTGATAAGCAATATAATAGTTTGTCAATGCTAAAAGAAAAGCGCTATGGTGATACTTGTATATCAATTTACCGGAAGGAGGTCGCAGCTTGACTACAGCTATCTATCCCGGCAGCTTTGATCCCATTACCAATGGACATCTCGATATCGTCAAAAGAGCGTCATCCATATTTGATAAAGTGGTAATTGGAATCTATGATATACCCGATAAGTCACTGCTGTTTACCGTTGATGAAAGGGTTGACCTTGCGCGTAAGGCAGTTGAAACTCTGAAAAATGTCGAAGTTATCGCCTATTCGGGTATCACAGTCGGCTTTGCGCAGAAGATTAAGGCCGATGTGCTGGTGCGCGGCTTGCGTGCCAGCTCCGATTTTGAACGCGAGTTTGAAATGGCGCTGATGAATAAAAAACTCGCGCCTGACATCGAGCTGGTTTGTTTCATGGCCAATTTGAAATATCAGTTTTTAAGTTCCAGTTTATTAAAGGAAATAATCAAGCTCGGCGGCAACCTCGATGATATGGTGCCAATTCACGTTTGTATCGCCCTGAAAAAGAAACTCTTACCTTAATATATAATAATTAAAATATTTTGCGGAGGTATTAGCATAGATGGCTTATAAAATTACAGACGATTGCATTAGCTGCGGAGCCTGTGAGGCGGAATGTAAGAATGAAGCTATCAAAGAAGGGGAAACTATTTACAAAATCGACCCGGCCAAATGCACTGAGTGCGTGGGTTGGTTTGATAAGCCGAAATGTGTTGAAGTATGCCCCGTGGATTGCTGCGTGCTCGATCCTGAGCATAAAGAGTCCAAAGATCAGCTTGTTGAGAAGTGGAAGAAATTGCATCCCGGCAAAACTCCTCAACTCTAACGGAAATCCAATTTCTTGAAACATAATTCATGTTGAATGTCGACCTTGATCTCCTCGAGATCAGGGATAACGAGTTTGTTCTGGATGCGGGTTGCGGCCCCGGACGCCATATCTGGCAGGTAAGCAAGGTCAATCGTGGGGTGTCAGTTGCTTTTGATCTCGACATTCCCAGCCTGCAGCAGGCCAAATACATGCTCGAACAGATGGAGCAGCGTTCGGAAACCCTCGGGTCATGGCACCTTGTTTCAGGCAGCGTGACCAGCCTGCCCTTCGCCGATGAGCTGTTTCATAAAGTAATCTGTTCCGAAGTCCTTGAACATATACCCCGTGATTACGAGGCCGTTTCTGAATTTATTCGCGTCTTAAAGCCCGGGGGTATACTTGCTGTCAGCGTGCCTTCCCACTTTGCCGAATCGGTTTGCTGGAAGATATCCGATGATTATCATAATACGCCCGGCGGGCATATCAGGATTTATAAGCATCAGGAAATACTGGATTTGCTGCGCAAACACGATCTGGACATTTACGCGGTCAGGTATAAGCACGCGCTGCATTCAATCTACTGGTGGTCCAAAGGCATCTTCGGCCTGAAAAATGAGAAGGCGTTTATACCGTCAACGTATTACAAATTTCTGGTATGGGATATTTATTCCGGCCACAAATATACCCACTGGATAGAAAACGGTCTCAACCACCTCTTTCCCAAAAGCACTGTAATCTACTGCCGCAAACCCTAACCCGGTTGAAGGAGAAAT
>JAPLHI010000228.1 GCA_026389695.1 Chloroflexota bacterium | reverse complement strand
GGCATGACGTATCCTGCGGTTGTAAAAGAAGTGTCCGACGCGGCGTATACATATAGTATCACCATCCACGAAGGCCGCCACCGCCAGGTGAAGCGTATGTTTGACAGCCTGGGGCGCGAGGTTAAAGCACTAAAAAGAGTCAGAATAGGTAGATTAATGCTGGGGAATCTTGAGGAAGGCGGAATAAAAAAGTTGTCTTCCCGTGAGATAGGCCTTTTATTGCAGAATTAAACAGCCGCCGCTTGCTATTATTCTATCGGCTCGAAGGGCGCTTTCTGCGGTTTGAAACCTTGGTTGATTATATTCCCCAATGCCTTGATACCCAAACCACTCGTCCTGCGGAATGTACGTACCACCGTATCAGCCTGGTGGGACATGCAGTCATTTTCCGCGGCGTACTCCTGCATAGTGCGGAAGCCCATCAGGTCCAGCCCTTTATTCACAATTGTTTTATGAAAAGCAAGTAATTCCCTATCCACATTTGCCAGCCTCTCGGCAAAGAACATTACGGTCTTCTCCAGTTGTTCTTCAGGAACCGACTTGATGGCAAAGCCGATTTTCTCCGCCAATTCCCCATCTATAGTGTCGCCGGTCATCATCATATACTTGGCCCATTGAGGTCCCATGTGATAAATCCACATACTGGTCAAGCCCGATCCCAAACAGCGAAAGACAGGCGATCCTATTGTGCAGTCGGAGGCCGTAATAGTAAAATCCATCTGATGACATAGATCGGTAGCGCCGTTGAGACAAAAGCCGTGCAGCTGGGCTATAGTAGCAATATTGCAGTTGCGGAAGGCATCGTAGATGCGAAGTGCCTCATAGTTGCGGATCATGTCCTGCCTGAAACTGAAATCCTCCCGCATGTCTATTTCATCTATATCGTATCCCGAAGAGAAACCCTTGCCGGCGCCCTTCAAGATCAATACGCTTACCTCTGCCTCCCAGTCCAGATTTTTTATTAATTCCTGAAGCTCAAGGAACATTTCCGTGTTGATGGCATTTCTTACCTCCGGCCGGTTGAGCGTAATTATGCCGACTTTGCCGGACTTTTCAAGGAGCAAATTCTTTAATTCCATTTCAGTTTCCTCCGCTCTAATAATTGATTGACTGATCAACCTTTAGTATACTTATCCCAAATATTTAGATTATTCGTTAATTTATGATAGCTTAAATGATTGGCGCATGCAATCGTAATAGCGGCAGACATACACGATGGATGCGCTTATGCCGGCAGTGGTGTAAAATATGGCAAATTTTAATTTTTCTAAGTAAGGAGTGTGAGTGATCATGGGTGATAGACTCAAGGGTAAAGTAGCAATAGTAACAGGCGCCGGTCGCGGTATTGGCAGGGCCGAGGCATTAGCCCTGGCAGCAGAGGGCGCTAGGCTCGTAATCAACGACGTGGGCGGCGCAGCCGACGGATCGGGAATATCCCAGACACCAGCAGCAGAGGTATGCGGCGAAATAAGTAACATGGGGGGTGAGGCCGTACCGAACTATGACTCGGTAGCTACTCCTGAAGGCGGCGAGAACATCATCAAGACCGCTATCGATGCTTTCGGCAGGATCGATATCCTGGTCAACAACGCGGGTATCCTGCGTGACCGCATGCTCTTCAACATGACCGAAGAGGAATGGGACCTGGTTATCAAGGTGCACCTGTACGGTACCTTCCATTGTACGAGACCGGCCAGTGTCTACATGAGGCAGCAAAGGTGGGGACGCATTATCAATACTTCATCTATCTCCGGCCTGGGAAATATGGGCCAGGCAAACTACAGCGCGGCCAAGGAAGGCATCGTAGGTTTTACCCGCACTGTAGCCCTGGATTTAGGCAAATATGGCGTGACCTGCAACGCCATCCGACCCAACGCAGCCACCAGGATGACGGTTACGCCCGAGATGAAGGCTGCGTTTCAAAAGAAATCCGGCATTGCCGATCCGGTTGAATTCGAGAAATTCTTCAACCAGACGTTCTCCTCCAAACCGGAGCACATTCCGCCGATCGTCGTTTACCTCGCGACAGAGGAGGCGGCTAACATTAATGGGCGCTGCTTCTTCATTAATGGCAACCAGATCGGGTTTTATCAGGAGCCGCAAATTATCGCACAGATCAGCAAGGATGAAGGCTCCTGGTCCCTTGATGAATTGATTAAGATCGTACCCGAGAAATTGACTAAAGGAGTTGTCAATCCCGCTCCCCCACAACCGCCAAAATAGTCATGTGAAAATGCTTACATAAGGGATGTGCCTTGGCGTAGCGCCTGTTTAACGGAATTGATACTATATTTATCCGGATAGCATGAACTTTCTCACGATGAGGTGTTGTATGAGCGGACACATAATTGAAGATCAAAACAGGCAACGCTGGATCGTTATAAGCGTGGCCTTCGCTTCCTTCATGGCGGCAGTGGACACGTATATTGTGAATGTCGCCCTGCCGACCATTGCGCATTACTTTAATGTAGGCACCAGCGATGTTGCGCTTGTCACACTCGCCTACCTGCTCGTGATTACCAGCACGCTGCCCATATTTGGGAAAGTCGGCGACAGGATAGGTTTTAAAATAGTTTTCATACTGGGCTTCGCTTTCTTCGCCGGCGGCTCTTTCCTCTGCGGTCTGGCGCCCCATATTTACCTGCTGGTCGGCGCCCGCTGCATCCAGGGAGTGGGCGCAGCTATGCTCTACGCCGTCGGCATGGCTATGATACCAAGGTATATACCTGAAAAATCACGCGGTTGGGCTTTCGGTATTACGGCCACCACGGCAGGATTAGGCGTTGTGATAGGTGCGCCGCTGGGCGGGGTAATCACACAATATTTTAGCTGGCACTGGATCTTCCTGATCAACGTCCCGGTAGGCATTGCAGCTATTTTTGTAGCTCTCAAGGTTATTCCGAAGGATATGCCTGTAAAGAACTCCACCGAGAAAGGCGCATTTGATGTCGCGGGTGCAATATTAAGTTTCCTGGGCTTATCTTGCCTTGTATCTGCCCTCAATAAAGGGCAGCAAATGGGCTGGAATCACTGGGGTATTATCAGCATGTTTATTTCGTCTATAGTGCTGCTGGCAGCCTTTATACTCTGGGAAAAACGCTGCAAGGATCCCCTTTTGAATCTTAACCTTTTCAAGATACCTACCTTTACCTTCGGCGCCTTTGCCGCGCTGTTCGCCTGGTCTATGTTTGCCGGGGGCAATTTCCTGCTTCCCTTCTATCTGACACTGATCAGCGGCCTCCAGTCAAGCGTTATGGGCGCGCTCTTTCTTATTAGCTCTGTCATCTATATCATTATCAGCCCGCTCACGGGGCGACTGTCTGATCGTGTTGGAGCGCGTATTCTGTGCTCGCTAGGTATGATAGGGACAACCTTTG
>JAPLHI010000020.1 GCA_026389695.1 Chloroflexota bacterium | reverse complement strand
AAGTCTGTACTGCGTCATCACGAGGAGCGTAGCGACGCGGTGATCTCCTTGCATGGCACCAGGCCATGAGATTGCCACGCCCCTACAGGGCTCGCAATGACGTTTTCATTTATTATTCAAGGTGAGAGTCACCCGCCTTGGGGTGACTGTTGTGGTCGCCTGTGGGCAGGCGACTCTCACGAAAAAAGTCTGTACTGCGTCATCACGAGGAGCGAAGCGACGCGGTGATCTCCTTGCATGGCACCAGGCCATGAGATTGCCACGCCCTTACAGGGCTCGCAATGACGTTTTCATTTATTATTTGGAATTTGCAATTTATCATTTAGCCTTTCTTCCTATCACGCCTTGACTCTGCCAATTCAGTAACTTATTATTTAAGCCAAAATGCTGATTAGAGGTGGTATGCATGAAGAAGTCCCGCAGGTATCTGCTATTTTCAGTCCTGGCAACACTGGTAATCGTCATGTCCATTCCCGGATGCATCAAGGTCAATCCTGGCGGCAAGCAGCAGTCCTCAACACTGGCGGTTGACGCAGTACTGTGTACCAGCGTTGACGCCGACGCCAAGCCCTTCACCCCATCCAACACATTTTATGTAAACACTCCGGTTATTTATGTATCTTGCAAGCTGAACAGTGTTGCCGCCAACACGCAGGTTATGGTCAAGATTACCTACCTGGAAGGTGAGGATACCGCCCGGATTAATACCAGCATGTTCAACAGCACACAGTCCGGAGAGGGGAATCAGTATATTGCCTTCGCCGTCAAGCCTCCGCCCGGAGGCTTCCCGCAGGGCGATTATCAGACAAAGGTGTATGCCAACGGGCAGGAGCAGGTAAGCATTCCATTCAAAGTACAGAACCTCAAGGCGCAGGCGGCCTGGCCTACGATCGATAAGTTCACATCCACGCCGGACAGTATATCTCTGGGCCAGTCCACCACGCTGAGCTGGAGTATCCGCGACGCCACCAGGATAACCCTGCAGCCCGAGATCGGCACAATCGCGGTGGGGGACGCGGTGGGCACACGCGCCGTAACGCCTTCCGTGACCACTACATATATTCTTACCGTCATCAATGACGCCGGTGCCACGGCGCGCGAGCTGACGGTAAGGGTGGGGCCAGCGGTCACGGGCGCTCCCGACCTGATCGTCACGGATTTCTGGCTGGAAGGCCTGATGATTTACTATAAAATCAAGAATGCCGGAACACTGGACAGCGTGCCGGGTTACACGTATCTGTGGGTAAACAATAAGATGCCGCCACTGGGCAGCAGCAGCTTCGTGGACGTGCTTAAACCCCAGCAGGAGAAGACCATGGTTTTCTCCAGCTACCAGTGGCCTTTCGCCGTTCAATCGGGCGTATCAACATATACACCTTTTATCCTGGGTCCCAGGGAATGCTATATCGACCCCACGACCATGTCATTCACGGTTAAGGTCTGCGCCGATGGCAAGGACGAGGTCAAGGAGAGCAACGAGTCCAACAATTGCCTGACCAAAATATGGGGATACCTGATGGATTATAATTTGTGCTCATATGTTAACCTCGCCACCTGGAAAAACAGCTCGGGTGAGATGCCCACTTTCGGCGCGGAAGGCAGCACCAGCGGGGCTTATATTAAGCTGGGAGACGGGGGTATGGAGGTTGTGCCCGAGCAGGTGCCGCAGGGCTGGGCGCAGGGCTATTTCGGATTTTTCTACGTTGATCAAGATTCAGGCAGGACACAGGTCTGCTACATTAAAGTGCCGCCCAAGTGCAAATTTATCGCGAATGTAGGCCTTTCCGGTTCGGCAGCGGGCAGCGATGGAGTGACTTTTAAATTGGGAATCAAGGACATGAGCGATACGCTCAACTTCCTGCCGGGCAAGACCATGACTACACCGGGCGTGTATGAGAACTGGGTGATAGACCTGAAGGAATACGAGGGCCAGAGGGTGCAGTTCGTGCTCCGTGTGGAGGCAGGTAAGACAGCAACCAATGATTTCGCCATTTGGAAGGAAGCCAGGGTGGCACAACAGGATTAACTACATTTTGTGACCTTCCCTTACCCCCTCTCCGCTGAGAGGGGGTTCCCTTTTTTAATACCTATGCCATATTATGCTAATATTTAAGGCACTAAAATGAAAAGACAAAGACCGGATATCATCGTTTACATTCTGCTTGCCCTGATCTGTACAGTATCCCTCTTACTGAGAGTGACCGTGCCCTGGGACCAGGTTTTTGTGGGCCAATGGGTGAAGTTTACGGATAACGACGCCTACTTTTATATGCGCTTGCTTGACAATATATCACAGCATTTCCCCTACCTTGGTAACCTGGATCCCTATTTCCACTTCCCGGGCGGCTATAATCCACTGAACCTGCCCCAGTTTTTTATTTACCTGATGGGTTTCTTAGCCTGGCTTTTCGGAGCAGGGTCGCCTTCGCAGCATACTGTGGACCTCATCGGTGTTTATTTCCCCGCCGTGATGGGAGCCCTGATGGCAATCCCGGTCTTTTTCATCGCCAGGGAGGTCTTCAATAAATGGGCGGGACTAATAGCCGCCGCAGTGATTACGGTGCTGCCCGGTGAATATCTAATAAGAACACTGCTGGGAAATACAGATATCCATATTATAGAAATAGGCTTCACCACCCTGTTCATGCTGTTCCTGATACTGGCGGTGAAGAATTCGCTGCACCTGGATGCAGCGGCTCTTATGAGAAACAAACGCAAAATTCTCAAGCCGCTCATCTTCAGCATGCTGGCCGGCCTGTGCCTGGGCATATACATATTATCGTGGCAGGGCGCACTGATGTTCGTCCTGATCAGCTTCACATGGTTGGTGATTCAGTTTATTTCGGATCATGTGAGGGGAAGAGACACCGTCTATCTTGGCTTCACGGGCTTGATAACATATTTGACTGCACTGCTCCTGGCGCTGGCCTCCGCTGCGGGAAGTTTAACTATTTTCTCCCTGTTGATTGCAGTGCTGGTTTCAGCAGTCCTGGCCGCGCTTTCCCGGCTTCTGACACGTTTCAACCTCAAGGTATATATTTACCCAGCCGTAGTAGCCGGATTGGGGATGGCCACGGTTGCCATATTATATGTCATCAACCGGACACTGGCCGAGACAATATTTTCCACCGTTACTGGAATATTCACCTGGCAGACCGGCTCACTCACCGCCGAAATGCAGCCGATGTTAATCTATGAGGGTTCATTCACTCTGGGACTTTTCTGGGGCAACTATACTTTATGCTCCCTGCTGGCCCTGGCAGCGCTGGGAATCGTTATATATCAGGGGGCACGGAAAGGCATGCCGGACAACATTCTTCTGGCAGTATGGACGCTGTTTATCCTGCTGACTACGCTTGCCATGAGGCGTTTTGCCTACTATCTTGCCATCAATATAGCATTACTTTCCGGCTATGCAACCTGGCTGTTGCTGAACATCACTGTGCTGAAAGAAAATAAAGTATGGAACAGCAACAAACCGGTTAATACGGTCAAAGTCCGCTCGAAAAAGGCACGGGGGCAACCTGCAGCGCGTCCCGGCATGATAGCACTGGGCGTTATATTGATATGGGTGCTTACAATTTACCCTAATACCGGCCCGTTGCCGGGTGGAGACAGGCCGTTTTTTGATGTCGCCAGTAAAGCGCTCTTCACGCCTTCCAACGCCTGGTGTGAAGCAATGGACTGGATACGGGATAAAACGAGTGAACCATTCGGCAATCCAGACTACTATTACGCTCAATATAAACCACCTGCCACGGATGCTCCTTATGAGTACCCCTACACAGATTACAGCACCATCTGCTGGTGGGATTATGGCTACTGGGTCACACGCATGGGTCACCGTCCACCATTTTCCAATCCCGGAACGGGAGAAAGAGGAGAACAGAACTATTTCACAGCTCAGGACCAGTACCAGGCAGCAAGATACAGCAACAACTGGGGCGCCAGGTATGTGATACTTGATGAGCAGACTGTCAACTGGAGAAGCGATTTTCCTGCCATCGCAAGCGCTGCCAGAGAGCCGGTAAATAAGTATTGTGAAATCTACTACCGCCTCAAGGACGACAAGCTCGTGCCCACACTGCTGTATTACCCCGAATATTACAGAACCATGGCAGTCAGGCTTTTCTGCTTTGACGGTAAAGAATATTCACCAAAAGAGACGGCGGTCATCTCCTGGGAGGTAAAAACCGCTCCCGACGGCACGACCTATAAAGAAATAACCGATTTGAGAACCTTTGTGTTTCCGGAGCAGGCTGCTGCTTTCATTAAAAAACAGGAGAGCGGAAACTGGTGCATCGTGGGCAAGGATCCCGGTATCAGCCCCGTCTGGCTGGAAGAAATGCGCGATTATAAACTTGCTTATAGCTCAAGCCAGAAATCGAAGATTGGAAGTGTTGAGATGCCCACTGTGAAAATCTTCGAATATACCAGGGATGCTATACCCGTTGTGGGTGACTGGAATGGAGATAAGAAGTGGGAGGTGGGCCTGTGGATCCCATCCAGCGGTTATTTCTTACTGGATATAAACGGTAATGGAATATGGGATCCCGCTAAAGGTGACCTGAAGCTGGGGCCCTTTGGT
>JAPLHI010000006.1 GCA_026389695.1 Chloroflexota bacterium | reverse complement strand
GTCAAAGCCGGTGCCATCAAGGTAGGTTCCAGCCCTAAAATGACAAAATATGAAGAGGCGGTACACACAGCGGCTGCGATTGCACAGAAAGCCACGGGCGTGCCGATCATCACGCATACCGAAGGCCCCACCGGTGGTCCTGAGCAGGCCGATTTCCTGATCAGCCAGGGCGCCGATCCCAAGAAAATCCAGATCGGGCATGTTAATAATTCCGACGATATCAAATATCACAGGGCTATTCTTGCCAAAGGCACTAAAATGGCCTTCGACCGCATCGGGCTGACCATCCTTTACGGTGTCCCGGATGACGTCACCGTAAAGAACATTGCCACGCTGGTCAAAGAGGGATATGCCAATCAAATTGAAATGTCGCATGATACAGTTAATTTCTGGCTTGGCCGCCCCATAGAGGTACCACAGAAAGCCCTGCCGTTATTCAAAGACTGGCGCATTGATCACATTTCCAAGGATATCATACCTGCGCTCAAAGCACAGGGCGTGACTGACGAACAGATTAATACCATGATGGTCGAAAATCCAAAGAATCTGTTTCTCGGCAAATAGCTAAAAGGCTTTAAAAACAAATAAAAAAGGGCGGAGGGAGTTAACTCCCCCGCCCCTTTGGATTTCGATCGCTACTCCAGTGTAAACTGTTTTTCGTTAAATAGTCTCAAGCAGGCATCCACCACCTGGCCGTCGTAAAGCACATCGCGCTTCTGTAGAATCTCAAGGAGCGCCTTCTCAATGCTGAATGCAGGGCGGTAGTGCGGGGATTAATATGCGGGCGATGTTATTTATTGAAAATCACGTTTTGGTGAACAGATTGAAGGCGCTGATGAAAGCAAAAATCGCTACGCTGAGAATTGCTAAACCGAAAAATACGGATACTCTGTCCTTCTCTTTAATACCGTTCAGGCCAAACCAGATAGAGATAAACGCCATCAGACCGCCGACAATCAGACAACCTATCCCCAGGCCAATATTCAAGGTTGCTTGCATGTTACCTCCCCTGTCCGTTCCGGTGTTGGTTAATCTAATACTATGATAAAGAAGAGTCTTGATAATATCAAGTGGCTACTGTTTTCCTGATAGCCGCGCGTGATGACCTTCTTCTCCGGGACATGAACTGAAACAGGCGGACTATACCCCATATCGTGAGGCCAAAAGCCAGTGTTCCCAATAAAGCTTAGAAATACTATCATCACATATTCAGAATTTTCTTTACCCGTAGCAATCGTATTTTTAACAAAATCAAACGCGTAGAATCCTCAGGCAATGGTTGCTATTGGAAGAATAGCTTTTAACGTCTCTGCCATGACAACCTCCCTGATACATCTACGTTAAGGCACATATGCATATCTTACAATGGTAATTCACCACGAAGTAACATTGCATAGCAATCGGCTAATGCAATAGAGGCTGAAATATGCAATCTTCTTTACTGCGGTAAATCACGCATATTTATTGTGCAAGTCTATTTAAGCAGACGACCGATTGACTTGCAGTGATAAAATGATCAGAGGAGGACGAAGTGGAATCATTCATCGGAACAATGGGCGGG
>JAPLHI010000172.1 GCA_026389695.1 Chloroflexota bacterium | reverse complement strand
TCTTAACAACCTGTCCGAATTTTGGGGACCACCTCAGACTGTTATTGTCCTTTATAAACATTATTACTGTGTTATAAAGGGATGTTTTATTAAACTATCGAATATTTAGGATATTACGTGAATATTATTTGCAGACCAGTATATGAATGTTGACGATATAAGGCTCACAAGTTAAAATTTCGACTATTATGGACGCTCCGAATAAATATAATCCACAAGAAATTGAAAATAAATGGCAGATTAGATGGGTGGAGGATAAGTTATATGAGGTTCACGAAAATGATCCCAGGCCTAAGTTCTACGCCTTGACTATGTTCCCGTACACTTCGGGAGATTTACATATTGGTCACTGGTATGCCATGGCTCCATCAGATGTGTACGCCAGATATAAAAGGATGCAAGGATATAATGTGATGCATCCCATGGGATTTGATGCGTTTGGTTTACCGGCAGAAAACAAAGCTATATCAACCGGCATTAATCCGGCTGCCTGGACTCTACAAAACGTGGAAAATATGCGCCGCCAGCTTAAATCCATAGGCGCCATCTATGATTGGAAGCGCGAAGTAATCACATGTCTTCCTGAATACTACAAATGGACGCAATGGTTCTTCCTAAAATTGTACCAAGCCGGCCTTGCTTACCGCGGCAAGGCGCCTGTTAACTGGTGTCCCAAATGTCAAACAGTTTTGGCCAATGAGCAGGTAGTTGGCGATGGTGTTTGCTGGCGCTGTGAGAGCTTGGTTGAGAAAAAGCAGCTTGAGCAATGGTTTTTCAGAATCACCAGGTATGCGGATGAACTCCTCGAATATAAAAATATCGACTGGCCCGAGCGCATTCGCATTATGCAAACCAACTGGATAGGAAAGAGTTATGGAGCGGACATATCGTTTGGTCTGGATAACGCTGGAATTCAGGAAAAAGAGATCAGGGTTTTTACTACACGGCCGGATACGCTTTTTGGAGTGACATTCTTTGTTATGGCTCCCGAGCATCCGCTTGTTGCTAAGTTAACTACCCCGGATCGCAAGGCAGAGGTTGAAGCGTATACTCGCAAAGCCCAAAGGCAAACTGAATTTGAGAGAACGTCTGCCGAGACAGAAAAAACGGGCGTTTTTATCGGGAGTTATATTATTAACCGTGTAAATGGGGAGAGGGTTCCTATTTGGATTGCAGATTACGTACTACCCCATTATGGAACAGGCGCTGTGATGGGGGTTCCCGCTCACGACCAGAGAGACTTTGATTTTGCCAAGAAATACGGAATTCCGATTAGAATAGTGGTGGCGCCGGATTCATGGAATGGAGAGGAACTCAAAGCAGCTCATGAAGAAAAAACCGGTCACATGGTAAATTCGAGTCAATTTAACGGGCTTACTGATGAGCAGATGATGGAAGCAATTTGTGATTTCCTGGCAACCAAGGGATGGGGTGGAAAAACTATTATCTACCGTCTGAGAGACTGGTTGATTTCGCGGCAGAGGTATTGGGGAGCCCCAATCCCGATGATATATTGTGATAAATGCGGTATTATTCCTGTGAATGAAAGCGATTTACCTGTACTATTGCCTCCTGAAATTGAGTTCAGACCCACCGGGGAATCCCCATTAAAATATTATGAACCCTTTGTAAATACAACCTGCCCCCGGTGTTCATCACCGGCTAAAAGGGAAACAGATACCATGGATACTTTCATGTGCTCGTCATGGTATTTCCTCAGGTACGCAAGCCCTCACTGCGATACGGCTGCGTTTGATAAGGATGAGTTGAAATACTGGATGCCTGTGGATTTATACACCGGTGGCGCCGAGCACGCAACCATGCACCTGCTTTATTCAAGGTTTTTTATTAAGGCAATCAGGGATATCGGCCTGGTGAATTTTGATGAACCGTTTACCAAGTTGTTTAATCAGGGAATCATCGTTTGCCAGGGAGAAAAAATGAGCAAGTCCAAGGGTAATGTGGTTACGCCGGATGACTATGTTTCAAACCTGGGGGCTGATGCAGTCCGCGTATACCTTATGTTTGTCGGACCCTGGGAGCAGGGTGGTGAATGGAATGATAACGGAATCATTGGAATGGGCAGGTGGCTGAATAGAATCTGGAATTTAGGGACTGTTGAATATGCAGAAAAAAATATATCGCCGGATGATGGTAAGGAGCTACAGCATATTTCGCATAAAACGATTAAAAAAGTTACGGAAGATATGGAAAGGTTCCATTTCAATACCATGCTGGCTGCGCTCATGGAGTATACCAACTATCTGCAGAAAATAAATGATCTCGGCACAGTTTCCAAGAATGCCTGGGAGGAAGCAATAAAGACATTGCTACTGCTGTTAAGTCCGTCTGCCCCGCATCTTACCGAGGAATTATGGTCATTGAAAGGTTACAATTATAGTGTTCATAACCAGGTGTGGCCAAAATGGGATAAGGAATTGGCCAAAGACGAAGAAGTAACGCTGGTGATCCAAGTAAATGGCAAGCTTCGGGATAAAGTTACGGTACCCGTAGATGTTAAGGAAGAGGCTGCTAAAGAAATTGCCCTCGGTCAGGAACGGGTAAAAACATATATTGCAGGTAAGGCTATAGCCAAAATAGTCTATGTGCCCCAGAGATTAATCAATATAGTCCTGAAATAAAAACGATTTACCAATTAGATCGTTTGATAGGTTATGCCATAATCATAACGACGGAATATTTTTTGAGGTGATCAGATGATCGAGGTACTGTTAACTGAGAGTCAAAAAAAGCTAAGAGAACAGGTGAGGGATTTTGTGAAATCTGTCCCCAAGCAGCTATTGCTGGATATGGATGCAGACAAAATCAGATACCCTAAGGAATATGTCGTTGGGCTGGCAAAAAAGAATTTACTTGGCCTTAGATTTTCCCCTGAATATGGCGGCAAAGGGCTAAACTGGGTAGATGAAACTATTGCCCTTGAGGAAATAGGAGTTCTGGGTATGTCTCTCGGCTGTCTGTTTTCCCTGGTTAGCATAGTAGGCGAGGCCCTGGACGTGTTTGGAACCGACCAACAGAAAAAGAAATACCTGGAGCCTTTGCTAAAAGGCAATATCTTCTGTGCGGAGGCTTTAACGGAGCCGCGGGGAGGCTCTGATTTTTTCGGAGCGACGACTACTGCCGTTGCAAAGGGCGGGTATTACATATTGAATGGTCAGAAAAGATTCGTAGTCGGCGCTGAAGGAGCTGACATTTTTTTGGTCTATGCCAGGACGGAAGGAGCATCGGGGAAATCTATCAGTGCGTTTATTGTAGAACGGGACATGGGCGTAGAAGCAAAATATATTTATGGATTGTTGGGTACCAGGGGTGGTGGTGCTGGAAGGTTGGTGTTCCGAAACACCAAAGTACCCAAGGAGAATTTGATACTTGGTTTGAACAGGGGAGCCGATGTATTTAACCAGATGATGATACCTGAAAGGATGACTTCGGCGGCTGGCGCAATAGGAATGGCAAGGGCGGCGCTGGAAGTTGCAACAAGATATTCCGACAAAAGGAAAGCTTTCGGCAAGAAAATTCGTGAATTTGAAGGCGTGAGTTTTAAAATCGCCGACAGCGTTACTACACTGGACGCGGCCAGCTCCCTGATATATTCGGCTTCTAAAGCCGTAGATAAACTGGGCAGTACCGGATATACCCGGCGGTTAGTCTCAGAGGCGAAAAAATTCGGTACGGAAGCAGCGTGGGAAGTGATAAATAACGCCATGCAGATAGTGGGCGGCATCGGCTACACCAATGTGTATCCCATTGAGAAAATGTTAAGGGATGCCAGGCTGCTGATAATCTGGACGGGCACTACCGAAATAATGAATTTGATCATACAGCATGAATATTATAGAGAGATTTTGTCTCAAACCGGTGGAGTGAGGAATGTTGAGGAGGATGCCCAGGAAGCTCAGGCCGCGGATGAAAAAATATATGAGTGATTAGAATGCTCAGGTGAATACGTTAGAACCACGTGATCTGTATAAAAACATTTCTGATAATACTATTGAACTTCAACATCGGGTGGAAGCGGCGTGTGAGAGATGTAATAGATCAGCCGCAGAGATTAAAATAGTAAGCGTTACTAAAAATTTTTTTTCAGAAACAATTCGAGTTGCTTACGAGTGCGGCCTGCGGGATTTCGGGGAAAACCGCGTTCAGGAGGCGGAAAACAAATACCGTGAGCTTAGCGAAATCAAATCAATTACCTGGCATATGGTGGGGCATTTGCAGAGCAACAAGGTAAAAGACGCACTGGAGATTTTCGACGTCATACACAGCGTGGATTCAATTAAGCTGGCACAACATATCAATGAACATGCCAGGAAAACAATTCCCGTATTTATCGAGGTTAATGTCGGGGGTGAGGCGACCAAGTACGGGTTTGGGGTGGACCAGGTTCAGGACGTGGTAAAGAGCATCGCGGGGCTGGGAAATTTGCAGATCCTGGGATTGATGACGGTGGCGCCGCCGGCTGACAATCCGGAAGATGCACGGCCTGTTTTTAGAAAGCTGCGGCAGTTAAATTCGGCTTTCGGGTTTAAGGAGTTATCCATGGGGATGACGGACGACTTCGAAGTCGCCATCGAAGAGGGGGCAACCATGATACGTATCGGGCGGGCAATTTTCGGAGAAAGGAGGTAATTATGAAAATCGGCATAATCGGCGGTGGGGTGATGGGAGAAGCTATCTTGAAAAGTATAATCAGCAAAAAGCTGGCGTCCAGGCAGGATATATCTGTGAGCGATGTCATCGAGTCCCGTCGTAATATGCTGAAGAAGAAATACAATATCAAAACGACGGCGAGCAACCGGGAAGCTATAATCGACGCACAAACGATCGTACTGGCTGTCAAACCTCAGGATGTGGCGCATGTGCTGCACGAAATCCCGGGACAGCTTAAAAATCAGTTAGTAATTTCTATTGCAGCCGGAATCAGTATTGATACCCTTTGCAAAGGCCTGAACTATGAACAGGTGGTGCGCGCCATGCCGAATACCCCCGCACAGGTAGGCAAAGGTATGACAGCCTGGACGGCGAAAGCCAGTTTAACGGCTGATAATCACGAAACTGCCAGGAAAATATTAGCCGCCATGGGGGAGGAATATTATTTCGCCGATGAGAAATACCTGGATATGGCAACAGCTATCAGCGGAAGCGGCCCGGCATACGTCTTCCTGTTTATTGAATCATTGATTGACGCAGGCGTACACATCGGGCTACCCAGGAACGTGGCGGAGAAATTTGTCGTCGAGACAATTGGCGGCTCTGTAGAAGCCATGAAAAAAATGTCCAGGCATCCCGCGGAATTAAAAAATATGGTTACTTCTCCCGGGGGAACAACAACCGAGGCTCTGTTGCTGCTGGAAAGCGGCGGGCTAAGATCCCTGATAATCAATGCCGTGACAGCGGCATATACTAAAGCCAAAAACCTGGGTAATAAGTAGGTAATCTGAAATCAAAAAGGGCGATATACTAACAATTATCGTCAGGCTTCTCTACTTTATACCATCTCTTTACCAGCTTGCCGTTCTCGTTTGTGGCAATCTTCTTATATCTTATATTGTTGAGCAGTAGAACAACGATCACATTTATGACCGTACCAATCAACAATGTAAACATAAAATTGAAGAACAGATCTAAACCAGACCAACCTCCGGAATCGCTCGTATTTAATGGGAAAAGTATCCATGCTACCACACAAGACCACAGCGCGGCGGCAGCTAGCCATAAACTTCTCCCTTTGCGCATAAGAACCCATATTCCAGAGGATATTAAAACCAAAACCATAATTACGGCCAATGCGACTGCCCCTGGATATTGGAGATACCATAGTATACAAAAGCAAATAATAGTCATAGTAATAACTGCGATAACGCTGTAAGTGAGATTCAAATGCCT
>JAPLHI010000075.1 GCA_026389695.1 Chloroflexota bacterium | reverse complement strand
TACCCTCGGAGTAATTGCTCATGTTGCTTAGACAACGGATACATGCATCCGAATAAACGGTTTGGAGCTGTCAAAATAACAGAAAGGAGAAATATTATAGATAATAGCTTGACAAAAGCAGCGCTTTCATACATGCGAGGAGCGAAGTGACGTGGCAATCTTTTCAATCAAGGCCGCTAAGATCTGCTTGTGGCCATCTTTCGTGCCGCTAAATCCAGGTCACCTTTTGCAAACGGAGTCCATTTAGCGTATAGTGAAGATGGTGGTTCCTGTTTAGGTTATCATATACTTAGTTAAATTACTCCAGATTTATCCAAGCTTCGGATGACCGCAACTCTAGCCAACTATTTAGAAAAGAGGAGGTCATCCAATGAGTTTTTCAGACAAGTCTATCCAGTGTTCCGATTGTAGAGCTACTTTCACCTTTACTACTGGCGAACAAGAATTCTTCGCATCTAAAGGCTTTACCAGCGAACCTAAACGTTGTCCTCAGTGCCGGCGAACCAGGAAACAACAAAGCTCTGGTTCAGATGGCGGTATGTATAGCTACAGCAGCAGACGCTGACTTAGCGGGGAATATTAGTTAGTCCTTGGGGGCATATACAGGTTCAGGGTTTGGGCCTGTATATGTCCCTATACAATTATTGACAGGGACGTTTTGCTTTTCCTGGCAAAGACCTCACACCCATAAACCAGGCTATGTTTAATTAGAGTTTTCTGGAATATGGTGTCAAATGCTTATGCACTATTAACTGCATAACTCCTTTCAAATAATAACTATCAGGTGCTATTATTATCGTGGAGGGTCAAAATGGAACCCGGAAAGAAAATAGTAGTTGCTTACTGGGATTTCTATGATTCCGCTACCGGCCGGCTCCTTGAAAAAGAGCGCAAGATTAATCAATTTGCCATGCCTTCCGCGGGGGCACTGGTCACCTATATTCCCGGCAAGCTAAACGCAGTGATCAGGTCATTTAAATTCAGCAGGATAAAAGACGGCTTGCCCTGTTACGATGTTTACGTTTGAGAATCGGTGAGCTTCAGGCCGCCAGTTTTTCTTTTAATTGCTGAATAGGCTTGGGGTAATGCCCCACTCCACGGTACTTGCGGGTGTATATAGCCCTATGAGGGCAGTGGTTGTAGCAGCTCCAGCAGCCGTAGCATTTATATCGAACACAGGCTTGGGGTCCAATTTAACGGCTACGCAGGAGCACAGCTTTTCACAGATGCGGCACTCATCGCACAGCGGTTCATCGACGTATTTAATCCCCATGTCTCTCTTCGAATGGGTACGAGAAAGGGAAGGCCACAGGCCGGTCAATAAACCCGCGGCTTTCTTTCTGCCGACTTCTTTGCCTTGTTTAACAAGACTAAAAGACTCTTCCAGCCCGGCCACGAACCCGACAACATCATAAACGCCTAAATCCGGAATGCCGCTCCTGGCAATATTGAAAAGATCGAACTTGACGTTTTTGATGTTACTCTGGATATACTGGCAGGCCAATCTCGTATTGCCCGACCCGGAATAGTAACAGATTATGCCTTTAAGCACGCTGTTATCGCTCATATTCGCACCTGCCGGATGATATGTAAACAGTGATATGCAATATAACATGACATTTGAAAGCCTTTCAAGTAACTTGGATTCAGTAAATAGTCATGCGATGTAAGAAGAACTAAACATGGAGCGGTTATGTTCATGGCGACCCGGAGGTATAGAATAACACCGATGGATTCTGGTATATTTGAGTAAAGTAACGGAATAAGGGATTTTACAGAAGGAGAAGTATGGCATATAGAATTCAGACACCTGCCGAAGTACTGGCCTGGGTACAGCAGAATAACTGGATGCTTATCTGGGCGACGGAAGACTACAGGATATGCGCCTTCCTGGCAAACGGCGGCAATATCGTGGAGTTCTATTTTGAAAAGAACAAAGTCACCGTCAGAACACTGTTATCATATGTGTGCAAGTAGGCGTTCGGCCGCCTTATGCAGTCCCGGTTAAGGCAGATTATTGTGTAACCGTTGAGTTCTCAGCTTTGAGCCGGTCGCCGATATGCTGCTCTGTGTTAAGACCGGCAGTGCATAATGCATTATATGGAATGCCCATTACGGGGGACGGTGAATTAATTCGACCGATAAATATACGCTCAGGGGGTAAGAGATGAAAACTACAGGTAATACGGTCCTGATAACCGGTGGAGCAACGGGCATCGGATTTGCGCTCGCCAAAGCATTTGTATCAGCAGGCAACGAGGTAATTATTTGCGGACGGCGGGAGGATAAATTAATCGAGGCAAAACGTTCACTTCCTCAAATACACACCGGGGTATATGATCTGTCAAAGGCGCAAGAACGTGATTTGCTGTGTGACTGGATCGCATCCGATTTTAAAAACTTTAACATGCTGGTTAATAATGCCGGTATTCAAAGGATGCTGGACTTCACGCGAGGAGCTGCTGATTGGCTTAGCGGGGAAGATGAAATTGAAATCAACTTAAAGGCGCCGGTGCACCTGGCTGCGAGGTTGATTCCTGCCCTTTTCAAACAGAAGGAAGCCGCTATTATCAATGTGTCTTCCGGCCTGGGGTTCATTCCTCTGGCGACTATGCCGGTTTATTGCGCTACTAAAGCTGCATTACATTCATTCAGTATTTCCCTGAGGCATCAACTGCGCAATACTTCCATTAAGGTATTTGAAGTAATCCCGCCTATGGTGGATACCGAACTGGATAAAGGAGCAAGAGAAGACCGCGGGCAGGCCAACAGGGGGATACCACCCGGGGAGGTCGCCAGTGCAACCATTACTGCATTAAAGAGTGATCAATATGAAGTAGCGGTAGGAATGGCGCAAAACCTGGTAAAAAGTTCCAGGGAGAATCCTGACGCGGCATTTAAAATTATGAACCGCTGGTCAATTGTCCTGGCCCTTTGATATTTACTTGAGTATTGTCCATATGAGGAATAGAATATCAATAAAATTAAGAAATAGTGGAGGTTGTGAATCTTTGTTATGAGAATACGGGAATTACTTGAGCTGGCAGTCAAGCAAAGGGCATCAGATTTACATTTATCCGTGCCTTCAGTACCTGTATTGCGTATTGACGGCAATTTACATCTCACGGAAAATCTCCACCCTCTTTCTCCAGCGGATGTTCAAAGTTTATTTGAAGAAGTTACGTCACCTGAAAGAAGAACTGAGTTTGCAGGGAGTCATGAACTCGATTTTGCGTACAGTGTCCCCGGGCTAACACGATGCAGGGTCAATATATTGCAACAGAGATCAACTATCAGTATTGCCATCAGGTTAATCCCCTTTGGTGTGCCAAGCATTGAGTCTTTAAATTTACCTCCCATCTGCCGTGATCTGATATTAAAACCTATGGGGTTAATTTTGATAACAGGAGCCACCGGCAGCGGCAAGTCCAGCACAATCGCAGCTATGATCAATTATCTCAATGAAACCATGGCACGCCATGTCATTACGATCGAAGATCCCATTGAGTATGTCTATTCAAACAAGAAAAGCATTATTTTGCAGAGGGATGTCGGTGAAGACACGTTCTCATTTGACGCCGCGCTGATCCATGCTTTGCGACATGATCCGGACGTGATTGTACTCGGAGAAATACGCGAAATAAGCACAATGATAACGGCAATCAGGGCTGCAGAGACCGGACATTTAGTTCTGGGCACATTACATACTATTGATGCGGCGCAGACTGTAAACCGTATTGTGGACATGTTTCCCGCCACCCAGCAAGAACAAATCAGAAACCAGCTCAGCCTTATTTTAACTGCCATTGTGTGCCAGACATTACTACCGCGTGCAGATGGTGTGGGGAGAGTCCCCGCCTGCGAAGTCATGCTGGCTAGTATGGCAGTCAGGAATGTAATTCGTGAGGCGCGTATTCACCAGTTGTATAGCATCATACAGGTTTCCAAGAAAGAAGGTATGCAGACGCTCAATCAGGCGATCGCCAACCTGATGGTAAAGGGAATGGTGACTAAAGAGCAGGCGTACTTGAGGACGAGCATGATTGAAGAGTTAAAAGGTATCTATGATTCCTATCAGCCGTAATACACAGGTCACCAAATTCTGGTTAAATCTTGATTATTACCGCTGGTCTACAAAAAGGTAAATTAAGAAGGCGGGGTGATTAATCACCCCGCCTTCTTGTTGGAGGTATTTTTGGAGGCGTCCTGGACCGATCAGTTAATTGATTTTGCTATGGCCACCCCCTTGCGGAGCGCCTTGAGGCCTCTCCGGCTTGGGCAGTTCTACATTGGGCTTTTTGCCCATCCATTCCTTATAAGCATCGTACTGTGCCTGCGTTACCTTGCCGTCCTTTAAAAGCTTGTCCATTAGCTGGGAGTTCATGCAGGGGAAGCCTTTGTTAGGATTGGGATTGTCGGCCAGCCATGCTTTGTACTGGTCTGCCTGCTCCTGATTGAGCTTGCCATCAGTAACCCACTTGCTGAACATGTCGTTGAGCCCCTGCTGGCGCATCTCGGTAGCGGCCTGCTTGAAGGCGTCAGCCAGTTGCTGCTTATCGATCTTGACTATCTGGGATACCCTTTCCAGCATTTTGTCACCACCGGGCGCTACTCCGCCGCCGGGTGGCATTCTACCCAACGCCGGCTTACCGCCCTGTTGCCCGCTATCGGCATAGGTCGTTGATACTGTCCCGGCAATCAGCACTACTACGGCTAACATGCCGGCAATTACACAGATAACCTTTTTCCACATTCTTTTACCTCCTTGTTATTGGAAGAATATCGTTGATAGGTTTATGTGCCACATCAGATATTTTCATTATATAGGCACTTTATTAAGTAATTATTAGGCGGCTGCAATTTTTTTAAAAAATACCCCTGTTTGCCCGCAGGCGCATGTGCAAATCAGGCTGGCAACCTTTTTTGTTCATTAGCAGTCCCGGCTCCGGGCAGCCGCGGATTTTGCCGTGACGCCCTGATCTCCTGTTCATAGTTATCGAGAAGCTCGCTCAACTGTGCCATAAGGCGTTCTTTGGTTTTAGGAGATATTTTCGTCGTCGGCTCCCCTTTTACCCTCACCAGAACGGATTTTGGAGGCGCGACAGCCTTATACACCGGAGGAAGAACAGGCCGGTACGGTGGGGGCAGGGGTTGCAGCAATGGGGGAGCAGGATAGTTTGACGGAAGCACAGGTTGATATGGCGGAGGCATGGGCTGGTATGTTGGAACAATAGGTTGGTAGACAACAGTAGCCGGGGACGGTTTGGCTGCGGGTCCGCGTAAAAGAATATACAGCCCGTAGATACCTAAAATAATTAGAAGCAGAGCTGAGGGTATCAGGATCAGCGGCAGAGTGTAGTCCGGTTCCCAGTTTACAGCTATATTTCTGGGCCCGTCCATAACTGCGGTGCCGCTGCTGTTGACGGCATTTAAATTGCCACCGAAGAGGCCGAGGATGCCGGACATGCGCACCTGAGTCGTCGCCAGCTTCCAATAAGCCTGGCTGCGGGCCTTGTACCATGTGCTTTCCTTTTGTTCGCCATAGGGTGATGTAAAGGCCAGTTTGTAATAAGTGTCATAATTGGCCGTGCAAGTTCCGGCCATATTGACACTCAAGTTCAAATTCCTGTCTGAGACCGTTTGCCCGTTGGGTAGCGTCCAGGAGGAAAAACGGTACTGGGTGTCAGGTTTGTTTTCAAATTCCATGGTACCGGGTGCTGAAGAACTGAGCGTATAGCCCTCCCTGTACCAGCCTGATCCCGTGACCTGGCCGATAAATGACGGCTCGGTTCTAAGTTCAATAAAGTACTCGGGATAATAGCTGAAGCTGGCATATGGCGAATATTCATTTACAGTTAGCTCAGCTGCTTCTGCCTTATATCTGATACGCTCATTGCCCGAATCCTGTACAACAGGTTCAACACTGATAATCTGGTTCGTCCCCAGATCGAAGCTTAATTTTGTAGATTGACCTCCCGGAAGCGTAGCCATTTGCTGCCCGTTGACAAGCACCTTGGTCTGACCGGTTTTCAGGCCGGAACCGACGTTAATTACTGTTTCATAGCTGCCTTTTTCGATGCTGATGGTGAAGCTTTGCTGGGCGGAGACTGCCGGCAACGAGCTGTCAGTAA
>JAPLHI010000080.1 GCA_026389695.1 Chloroflexota bacterium | reverse complement strand
AAGGAAGCTTGTCAAACCCTCGCGGTAAAATAAACTTCACTTTTTGCTGACCCCTGAGGAAACCCCACGTATACGTGGGGTTTCCTCAGGGGTCAGCAAAAAGTGAAGTTTATTTTACCGCGAGGGTTTGACAAGCTTCCTTTAAGCGATCTTTGTTGACCTTTCCGCCAACGGTGCTGCCAATTATAGCTATAACTTTCCCGCCTTTGTTGACGCCAAAGCAATAAATGTAAACGTCATAGATCACGATGACCGATGAAAATTCTGCTTCAAAGGCTTCGGTTTTGCCATCTGCCAGCTTCACAGTCTTACTGGAATCAAGATTGGCTAGGGCCTTGTATTTCACATAACTGGGGCTTTCCTCAATGGCTTTTTTGCATGTCGCAGCAAAATTAGCCTGTGGAGGAAGAACATCTGCGGACAGGCCGTCAGTGGGGGAAGCCTCAGCTTCTTTCATCTGAAATACCTGATTTACCGGATTGTCGACAGGATTAACTTCAATCCAGGTCTCCGGATACTGGAAGCTGAAACCATTAGCATCGTTGGTATAAGTTTTAGCTTTAAAGGACAATGCTTTTGCAGCTGGCGCTGGGGTAGCTGCAGGTGCTGGTGTTGCAGCTGGCGCTGGTGTAGCTGCAGGTGCCGGTTTCGCCGGAGTTGCAGGGGCACAAGACATGGCTACAATTGCTAATGACAGAACCAGGACAGACATGATGACTAATACTTTGTTTTTTAACACTTCCCGGGGCTCCTCCTTAAATTAATAAAATATTTTTTGAGAATAAAATGAATTGACTATTGTGTAACTTAGGAACCTGCTTTCACCTCCTTTGCACTTCCGTTATGAACTGAATCGTTATCCGAAACGTAGGTATAAAATACGCCAATTTTCAGACGAAGTCAAGTATATATATTTTTCTGATATTAATATTTTTCTTCCTCAGCTTCAAAAGAAACATTCAAAATCCGCTATCTTCACCGGTATATATGCTAACCAGGAATACGATATTCCTACCGAATATCCTACCCACAATCCATAACCAACAATTTATCACCGGTCAGAAATTTTTGTCAATAAGACACGGTTGTATCACAGCGAAAACAGGTCAAAACTATACTGCAAACTACATTTACCTTGAATTCACCACACTATTAAATGTAAAATACAAATCGAGTTCGCGAAAAACAGCCTGCAAAATGTTGAGTTAAGTTTGTCACCCGAGGAAGCATGGGATTTAAAATTGTAATCGCGGATAACAATGCCGGCTTTATGAGCATGCTGGGAAGAGCGCTGCTGGACTCCGACTATGCCCTGTACCCGGCCGAATCCAAGGAAACGGCTTTAAAGCAGATAACCCAGTATGATATCGACGCCTGCATTATTGATGTGGATTTGCCCGGTGGTATCGAAGAGGTCTTGCAGGCCTGCATGAACAAATCCAAGCCTATTGTGGCCATGGGAGCCTTCCCGCTCAAGGAGACAGACAAGCTTATAGAGATAATGTATTATGGCATTCCCTATGTTAAAAAATTTAATAATGAGGGTGAAGCCAAGCTGGAACATATAATTGCGAGGATGAACGTATTGCTGAGGACGTTATTGATCTTCAGCAAGGATAGTGAATATCAAAGGGGTGTAATTGCAGGACTGGAAAGCAAAGGATACAAGGTTTTTACCGCAGAAAATGCCGGTGATCTCATGCATGCTTTCTTGTTAAGCGAACCTAAAGCAGTGTTAGTCTATTTCCCTAATGAGGAAGAAGTGGAAGAACTGAAAAAGATCAGGAAGCTTGATAGCCAGTTACCCATTGCCATCGTACTAAACAACCAGCCCATTGAGATCGGAGAATCGGTAACCAATAAATCTACAAAAATACTCTCACAAGAAGAAGTTTCGGACTATCTCGACAACCTTTAGTAAAGAATTACGTTATATTTTTATCGGCACTATTACATGCACTGTACTGCCCTTGCCTATCTCTGATTTTATATCCAACGACCCGTTCAGTAGAGATACACGTTCCTGCATCCCTACAATCCCAAGTTTACCGCTATGAGACAGGTCACCCACCGTCCTGGGCAATTCAAAGCCTTTGCCATTATCCCTGATCCAAATATCCACTTTAGAAGTATTAAAATCTATAGATACTTCTGCATAGGAAGCCCGTGCATGTTTACCGATATTATTTAACGCCTCCTGCACTATCCTGAAGAGTATCAGTTCCATCTCAGGCAGCAATCGTTGTTCTTTCCCATTTATTTTTAATTCGGTATGAATTCCGCTTTCTTCGGATTTCTGCTTAACCAGCCACTTTACAGCCGGTAACATTCCCAGATCATCGATGATCGATGGCCGCAGATCCTGGCTGAAACGCCTGATACCCTGTAAAGTAACACTGATTCTTTGCCGGATATCCTGCAGTGCAGTTCTCTGCTGCTGTGACAATCCCTCATTATCACGTATGAAATTATCCATATGCCGCGAAATGGCAAATAAAGCCTGAGCGGTATCATCATGCAACTCACGGGCTATTCTTTTTCTCTCTTCCTCCTGGGCACGGGTTATTTGATTTAAATAGTATCGAAGGTTATTTTGCATCCTCCTCTCTTCCGTCACATCGCGAGCGATGTGCTGGAAACCAACCGGCTGGTCGTCAATCAGCATCAGACTCGATGTTACCATAATAGTTTTTCTAATCCCGTCTTTGGTGACAGTATGCTGTTCGTAAGGCTGTGTGAACGGTTCATCAAAAAGCAGTTTCTGACGTACCTCTTTTGCCAGGCTGAGCATTTCTTCATCCATAAACTCTCTTACATTTCTGCCGATAAACTCATCGATATGATAACCCGTTAATTCCTGCGAAGCCCTATTGGCAGCCAGTATCTTGCCGTCCAGGCCATGAAACCAGATCGCGTCATGAGCATTTTCGAACAGGTTTCTATAATCCCTGGCCGATTTATACAACTGGTCTGCAATTCTCCTGGCTTCCTCATAGAGCCTGGCATTGGTTAAAGCCGATGCTATTTGGCCTGCTATGGTGCTCAGCAGGTCGATTTCGTCCGGTAAAAAAATGCGAGGACGGCGCATACCCACACAGAGAGTGCCTATCACCTCTCCCTTCGATTTCATGGGAACTATCAACAACGGATGTATCTTGTTCCTGATAACCGCAGGCCTGGTCAACCTGGGGTCATTAGACGCATCGGGAACCAGCATAACCTCACCCGTATCCGCGACCTTGCCATTAAAACCCTCACCCATCTTTACATGGTTCAATTCATCCGCCGATTCGGCAGATATTCCTTCGTACGCAGTTAGAATCAACTCATTTTGTCCCGGTTCGATGGTGTAAACCAGTATAACTTCAACTTCCATTACCTCGCCGACCATTTCCACCGAAGTTTCGATTACTTTCGCAGGATCAAGATACTGGCTCAGAGCATTGGAAATCGTGTTAAGGGTGGCCAGCCTTCTGGCATTAGCCCTGGCTTCCCTGATACGTGTCTGCAACTGTTCCTGCGTGTTTTCAAGCACGGACATAGCCTTTTTAAAACGCCGGTCATCCTTCTCTTTGATACGCATCCAGTTGGTAAACGCCAGGCCGGCTATGGTTACTAATAACACTTCGAACAAAGCGTCCGAGACATTGCCGGAATACCATATTGCCTGCGGTATCATGACAACAAGCGATAAGCCTATTACTATCAGAGTTGGCAGGATACCGAAAATAAAACCCGTATACAGAACTATGAGTAAAAACAGGTTCCTTTCAATTGTGTGACGGCTTAAATTGAAAAGAAAAACGTCGGATCTGAAGCCGGACGGCCATATAACATCACGGTAAAGCAGCAGGGTTACCAGGGTGAATAAGATTAAGATGACCCAGAAATGGTAGCGGGTCCAGATTTTATAGGGAATCCTCATTGTCTACGGCTTATTAAATTCTCTATGTAAATTGATTCGGGCAGTCAATGGAGGTAACGTTCTAAGGAAGTTCCTCCAGGGTCAACCATCCTTTTTTAAGCCCGTATACTATCGCTTCGGATCGTGATCCCACACCCAGTTTATTAAATATACTGCGTAAGTGCGTCTGTACGGTTCTCACGCTCAAAGTCAGACTGTCTGCGATCTCCATGTTGCTCATCCCTTTGGCAGCCCATCTGAGCACTTCCATTTCCCTGTCGCTCAAAACCTCACCTGCTGCCTGAACAGTTTGTTCTTCCACAGGCGACCTTAATCTGTTTAATACTTTTTTCATAATCCTGGGATGCAGAACAGGTTCCCCGTTCATAACCTGGCGGATGGCTTCTATCAGTTCTTCCCCGCTGGACTCCTTGAGCAAATAACCGGCAGCGCCGGCCTCAAGTAGGGCAAAGACATATTCATCGTCATCATATCCCGTAAGCACAAGGATGGCGATATTGGAATAAAGCGCTTTGATCTGTTTGGTAGCTTCAATGCCATTCAGCCTCGGCATGGAAACATCCATGATGATTATTTCCGGCTTCAGTTTTTTAGCCAGTTCCACAGCTTCCAAACCGTCACTTGCCTCACCAACTACGTCGAAATCAGCTTGAGATTCGAGTAAACGCCTGGTACCCTCCCGTACTACTTTGTGATCCTCCGCCAGAAGAATGCGAATTTTATCCATACCATTTCTCCCTATTCGACCGTGATTATATCTTTAATAGATACACTCTTCAAGCCGGGCTTCCGCTTCTTCAGCACAAATACCTAAGTATTTTGTGCAACCTTTCATTTATTATAAAAATAAACTTAGGCTAATACGACATCGTAAATTATTTCATATTCGAAATTATTGTCGAGATTAAGCGCTGAGGCGGATGGCACACTCTATACCTTTAATATATATTATTAAATCTGGCAGCAAATCCTGGTATTAAATGAATGTATCAATACAAGACGCCGGAGGTAACTCCTATTTATCGCGACATTATTGAACGGTTAAATAAGGTAGCGCAAACATCATCTGACGAACATGCAAATTTCTGGACCGCCAAATCACCCTGCTGGGAAATGTGCCACTGTCCGGCGATGATAAGAGAGGAATGTCCCGCTCCCAAATATCAATTTATACCCTGCTGGCAAATCGAAGGAACATACTGCAAACTGGATGATTACGGCCAGTCGGGCACGGACACCAGTATTTGTGAAGTGTGCAGAGTTTATAAGAAATATGGAAACGGTGAACAAATAGAATTGAAGCTTTTAGGCAGAGGAATCGACAGCTCATTGAAATCACTGGAAAAAACGGCAAACCTTTGATTTAAATTGACTCAAATCAACAAAAATACTAAAATTAAAGTTTGGTTAGGAAGAACGTGTTTTTACTAAGGGGAATAGGGTCGCGCAAGACTTTATTCCTTTTTTTTGTGTATATTTCCTGAGTTAGGAGGATTTTTATGGCGAAGCAAAAGTCAGTCCCCGCACCCACCACTGACACCGGAAGAGGTTTTGCAGGCAAAGCTTTCCAGCGTATCCAGGGAATTATCGATGATACCGGAGGTCAGGCTGGAGCCCCTATCCGTGTTTTACAGCAAGCACAGGGCATAGTCGGTTATCTCCCACCCACCGTGCTTAAAACGATCTCGAGGGATCTTAAAATCCCTCTGGCTGAGTTGCACGGCGTAGTCACTTTCTACAGCTTTTTCACGATGCAACCCAAAGGCAGGCATGTTATACAGGTCTGTCTGGGAACGGCCTGCTATGTGAAAGGCGGCCAGGACATACTCGATATTCTGAAAAAAGACTATGGCCTGGAGCCTGAAGGAATAACACCGGACGGCAAGTTCTCACTTGAAGTAATCCGCTGCCTCGGCTGCTGCGGGCTGGCGCCGGTGATAGCAATCGGGGATGACATACACAGGAAAGTCAAACCCGGCCAGATGAAAGATATCCTGAAGATGTACCATTAGGAGGTAAAAGAAGTGCCCAAGATAACCTCTATTGAAGAGTTAACCAAAATCAAAAAGGCGGTAGAGCCAAAGCTTAAGATTCGCAATGATGCGAACTTCGGTCATTTTAAGTCCACCCCTGAAATCTGCATCCAGCAATGCAGGGGTATGGGCTGCACCGCCGCCGGCGGAGACAAGGTAACCGAGCTATTCGAAGAACTTATCAAGAAAAAGGGGCTCGATAGCAAGATCACCATCGTAAGGACGGGATGCCTCGGACCTTGTGAAATGGGCCCCACGGTAATCGTCAACCCGGGTGATGTACTTTACGTCAGGGTCAAGCCCGAAGACGTCAAAGAAATATTTGAAAAGCATATATTGAAAGGTGAAATAGTCGAGAGGCTGGTTTACCACGACCCCACTACCAACGAGGCTTTACCAAACCGCAGCAAGATCAACTTCCTGGCAGACCAGGAAATACGTATCCTGCATAACAACGGAGTTATCGATCCCTGGAATATTGAGGAATACATTGCGCGGGGCGGCTATGAAGCGCTGGGTAAAGCGCTGTATAAAATGAAGCCCGACGATGTTCTGGAAGAGGTCAAGAAAGCCGGGCTTAAAGGCAGGGGCGGCGCCGGCTTCCCCACCGCAACCAAATGGGGATTTCTGAAAAGCTCCCCCGGCACAGTCAAATATCTTGTTTGCAACGGTGACGAGGGTGACCCGGGCGCTTATATGAACCGCGCCGTGCTTGAAGGAAACCCGCACTCGATCATAGAAGGCATGGCCTTGGGCGCCTACGCCGTAGGCAACGTAAAGCAGGGTTTTGCCTATATCCGCGCCGAATACCCGCTGGCCATCGAGACGCTGAGCGCCGCTATTGCACAGGCCAGGGACTACGGCCTCCTTGGTAAAAACATCATGGGGACTGATTTTGAGTTTAATCTTGATATATTCCCCGGCGCAGGCGCGTTTGTCTGCGGTGAGGAGACGGCGCTTCTGATTTCCATCGAAGGTAAGCGCGGCATGCCGAGGCAAAGGCCACCCTTCCCCTCCGATAAAGGTCTCTTCGGTAAACCGACTGCCATTAATAATGTGGAAACCTGGTCTATCGTACCCAGGATCATAAGAGAAGGAGCCGACTGGTTCTCCGGTGTCGGCAGTGAAAAGAGCAAAGGCACCAAGTCCTTCAGTCTGGTAGGAAAAGTTAATAACGTAGGCCTGGTGGAAGTACCGCTGGGTACCAGCCTGGGCAAGATAGTATTCGATATCGGAGGCGGTATCCCTAAGGGCAAGAAATATAAGGCTACACAGATGGGAGGCCCTTCAGGAGGCGTTATCCCCATCGAGCACGTAAATGTGCCTGTTGACTATGAATCGGTTACCGCCCTGGGCGCCATCATGGGCTCAGGCGGTCTCGTTGTAATGGACGAAGACAATTGCATGGTGGACATCGCCAAGATGTTCCTGGGATTCACCAGGGATGAGTCATGCGGTAAATGCGTACCGTGCCGCGCAGGTATCCCCAAGCTTTTGGCTTTGCTAACCAAGATAACCAGTGGCAAGGGTACACTGGAAGATATCGACACGATTATTGAGCTATCGGAGATGATCCAGAAAGCATCCATATGCGGCCTCGGACAGACCGCCCCCAACCCGGCAGTATCCACCATCAGGCACTTCCGGGAAGAATACGAAGCTCACATTATCGATAAGAAATGTCCGGCTGTCATGTGCCAGGCTTTATTCAGGGCACCCTGCCAGCACACCTGCCCAGTAGGACTGGATGTGCCCGGTTATGTAGCACTGATCAAAGGGGATAAACCTGCAGAAGCCTATAAGCTCATTATGCAGAGGTTACCGCTGCCGATGACCGTCGGTCGTGTCTGCCCGCATCCCTGCGAGAGTAAATGCCGCAGGGGACAGGTGGATGAGCCGATTTCAATCAGGCACCTCAAACGTTACGCATCAGACTACGCTTATGAGCATGGCCTTTCATACACACCCGCAATCAAGGCCTCCAAATCCGGAAAAGTGGCCGTCATAGGCGCAGGCCCTGCCGGCCTGTCTGCCGCCTGGGACCTGGCCGTCGAGGGTTATAAAGTTACCATCTTCGAGGCTCTACCGGTAGCAGGCGGAATGCTGGCGGTCGGCATCCCCGAATACAGGCTGCCCAAGGCAATCCTCAATGCGGAAATAGACAACATCAAGAAACTGGGTATTGAAATTAAATTGAATACCGTGGTTAAAGACATCGATGCCCTCTTTAAAGAGGGATACAAAGCGGTGTTCGTAGCCATCGGTGCTCACAAGGGCGATAAGATGGGTATCCCTGGCGAGGAACTCGAGGGCGTTTACGATGCTATCGACTTCCTGCGCAATATTAACCTGGGCAAGTTTATCAATGTAGGTAAGAAAGTAGCCGTGATAGGCGGCGGAAACTCGGCCATCGACGCGGCCAGGGTTGCCCTGCGCAAAGGCGCCGAGGAAGTCCACATTGTCTACCGCAGGGAAAAAGCCGATATGCCCGCCGAGGAAGAAGAGATCGCAGCTGCAATTGAGGAAGGAATTAAATTACATGTCCTCACTGCTCCGGTCAAAGTCACCGGAAAGGGCGGCAAGGTAGCCGGAATAGAGTGCAACAAGATGGCCCTGGGCGATTTCGACAAGAGCGGAAGGCGCTCACCCAAACCCATCCATGGTTCCGAATACACTATCGAAGTTGATATGTTGATCGAAGCCATAGGCCAGAGGCCTGATACGGCATCAATGAATCTTGGAAATGCCAAAATCGGCAAGGGCGGCACGCTGACAGCCGACAAGAGAACTCTGGCAACAGAGCAGAAGGGCGTGTTCGTTGGCGGTGACGCTTTCACCGGACCATGGACGGTCATAGAAGCAATAGCATCCGGCCAGAGGGCTGCCTCATCGATCAAGAGGTTCCTGACCGGCAAAGAGCTTGGTCCGAGGGTTGACAGGCAGGATGCCGAGACCTTCGAATACTCTCAGGTTCCACCGACTGACGAGGAGACTGCGGAGAGAGCAAGGGTCGGCATTGCCGAGATACGGCTGGCAGACAGGAAAACCACATCAAAAGAAGTGGTCGTAGGATATACCGCCAAGGAAGCCAAAGAAGAATGCAGCAGATGCCTGAGATGCGATATTGGATAGGAGAATAGGCAAATGAGTGAAATAACATTAACCATTAACGGTAAACAAGTTAAGGGCCAACAGGGCGATACCGTCCTTGATGTCTGCACGGCAAACGGCATTGACCTGCCCACCCTGTGCCATTACAAAGGCCTGACCGATGTCGGCGCCTGCAGGATGTGCCTGGTCGAGGTCGAAAAGGAGAGAAATTTCGTCCCGGCCTGCACTTATCCGGCACGCGATGGCCAGGTGGTTAAAACCAACAACGAGAAAATCGAGAAGTACCGCCGGCTGATCTTGGAGCTCCTGTTTACAGAGCGCAACCATCTTTGCGCTTACTGCGTAGCCAGCGGTGACTGTGAACTGCAAAGCCTTGCCTATAAATACCAGATGGACAACGCAAGGTACCAGTATTCGTGGCCAAACCAGACGGTGGACTCGTCCCATCCTTTTATAGTGATGGACCATAACCGCTGCGTGTTATGCGGCAGGTGCATACGGACCTGCGACGAGATGACAGGCGCGCATGCTATCGATTTCGGAAAGCGCGGCTGGAAAACCAACGTCTGCGCAGACATCAATCAGCCCCTGGGTGAATCGTCCTGTATCTCCTGCGGCGCGTGCTTCCAGGCATGCCCGACGGGCGCTATCTTTTCCAAAGCGAGCGCATACAAAGGCAGACCCGAGGAATGCAAAGCTATTCAGTCCAGCTGCGCAATTTGCGGCATAGGATGCGACATAACAGGACTCGTCAAAGATAACAAGCTGGTCAGGATCGACAGCCCCGATATGGCAAAAGACCGCGGCCTGCTTTGCGAGATTGGCAGGTTTGAGCCGCTTTACAGCAAGGCGGAGAGAATTACATCCCCGATGAAACGTAACTCCAAGGGACAGCTTGTAAACTGCACTTATGCAGAAGCATTTGAGACCATAGGGAGCAAGCTCGACAGCATTGAAAATGTGGCCGGCCTGGTCTCCGGAAAAGCAAATACCGAAGCCCTCAAAGCATTTGCCGACCTGATGAGTAAAACGGGCAGCAAATCCGTTGATACACTTGACGGTGACGATTACAGGACAGTAATAAAGGGAATGGCAAAATTCGATGCTAATGCCAATCTTGATATGGAAGCTAAACTCGAGGATATTCTGACGGCAGATGCCATACTGGTAATCGGCACACACCTGGTCAAGACACACCCGGTTGCAGCATCATATATAATGCGCGCAGTTTCCAAAAACAAGGCGCAACTGGTCGTTCTTGATCCCCTGCGCAATGCGTTTTCCTTCCGTGCGGCTGTATGGCTGAAACCCCCTGAGGGCAAAAAAGGCCTGGCAATTAAAGCCCTGGGAAATGCCGTTCTGGGTCACGGGTTGTCTAAAACTGCCGGTGACAAAAATAATTACTCAGCCGAGTTCAAGGAAGTCGAAGCAAAGAAAGCCGGCAAGGAACTGGGCATTGACGTCCATGACATTTATAAAGCCGCCGAGGTTTTGGCGGAAGCCAAAAACATCGTTATCATAACGCAAAGAGTGCCGTCGCTACGGAGATGTCTAAAGGCAAGGTCAAAGGTCTGTATCTGCTGCTTACCGAGGATCTGGCCGAATCACAGGCTCTTGCAGATAATATGAAGGAAGTCGAATTTACGGTTGTCCAGGCCAGTTATATGTCGCCGGTTACAAGCAAGGCGAATGTAGTTCTTCCTTCACTGCTCTGGACTGAATCCAAAGGCAGCTACACCACTTTAGACGGAATCAGCAAACCTGTTACTCCCATGGTCAAAGCCCCGGGAGATATTAAATCCGATGCTGATACTTTGAAGGAAGTTGCCAGGCATCTTAAAAAATAAACGCCCGTAAGGAGTGAACAAATGGCAAAAGTAAAAGTAGCTACGGTTTGGTTGGAAGCCTGTTCAGGATGTCACATGTCATTCCTGGATATTGATGAGTTTATTATCGACGTGTCCAAGCTGGTTGAGTTCCACAGGAGCCCCATAACTGATATCAAGATTTTCACTCCGGTTGACGTGGGCATAGTCGAAGGTTCAGTCGGCAATGAAGAAGAGAAGGAAATAATCGAGGAATTACGCCACAACTGTAAGATATTAATGGCGTGGGGCGATTGCGCCTGCTTCGGAGGCGTCTGCGCCATGCGCAGCTCACTGGACAAAGACGACGTCCTTAAGTGCGGTTATATTGATACTGCCAGCACATACAAAGGCAAGATTCCCGTACCGCCGGGTGTGCCGGCTCTTCTTGACAAAGTCTATCCGGCAAACCAGATAGTTAAAGTTGATTGTTACGTTCCAGGCTGCCCGCCGGAGCCTGAGGCAATTAAATATGCTCTCACTGAGTTGCTGGCCGGCAGGATACCGGTTCTTCCCAGCAATATAATGCGCTTTGATTAAAGAGGTGAAATATGGCGAGCAAAATAATTGAAATTAACCCAATTACCAGGGTAGAGGGACATGGAAAGGTTACCATCCATCTCGATGATGCCGGCAATGCCGTGTCCGCCAGGTTCCATAATACCCAATTTCGCGGTTTTGAAAAATTCTGTGAAGGACAGGTCTTCTGGGAGATGCCCACACTTACTCCCAGGATTTGCGGTATCTGCCCCGTAAGCCACCAGCTTGCTTCTGCAAAAGCCTGCGATGCCATTCTGGGCGTTGAACTGACACGACCTGCCAAGCTGTTAAGGGAATTACTGCATCTGGGGCAATATATTCAGTCGCACGCACTGCATTTCTTCCACCTTGCCAGCCCTGATCTACTCCTGGGTTTTGACTCCGATCCGGCAACGAGGAATGTTATCGGCCTGATCGGCGTGAATCCAGAGCTCGCAACCAAGGGCGTCAAGATGCGCAGCCTAGGCCAGACAATCATAAAGAAGCTCGGCGGTAAAAAAGTGCACCCGAATGCAGCCGTACCCGGCGGAATGAGCACTGCTCTCTCCATCGAAGACAGGGACTATTTCCTCAGGCAGATGGACTGGGTGCTGGCGGATGCCCAGGTAGCCTTGAAAATATGGAAGGATTTCGCAGCCAAGAACGGTGACCTGGTGGAGAATTTCGGCAAGTTCCAGTCGGGTTATCTTGGAATGGTTGATGAAAATAATAACCTGGCTCTCTATGACGGTAAATGGAGGCTAGTCGACTCCAAGGGCGTAGTATTAGAGGAACAGTTCGACCCGGCCAAATATCTGGATATTATCGCCGAATATGTAGAAGACTGGTCTTACATGAAATTCCCGTTCTATAAGAGCCTTGGTTACCCCGGCGGTATCTACCGCGCCGGACCTCTGGCCCGCCTGAACGCCTGCACGGGGATCACCACTCCCATAGCTAACGCGGAGCTAACCCACTTCAAAAAACTCTCCAAGTTCGGATTTGTGGAAGGCTCGTTATATTATCACTATGCCCGCCTGATCGAGCTGATCTATTCAATAGAGAAGACCAGGGAAATTCTTGAGGACAAGGACGTTACCTCAACCGACATCCAGACCAACTCCAGAAAGTACAATGAGCAGGGTGTCGGAGTTGTTGAAGCTCCCCGGGGCACCCTGATTCATCATTACTGGTCGGATGATACAGGCAAAATTACCAGGGTTAACCTGATAGTCGCCACCGGCCATAATAATGCCGCCATGAACCGTGCCGTATACGAAGTTGCTAAAGAATATATAAAGAAAGGCAATGTTACTGAAGGCATACTGAACCGAGTAGAAGCCGCCATTCGCTGCTACGATCCCTGTCTCTCCTGCTCCACACATGCCCTCGGCCAGATGCCGCTTCTGATCCAGCTACAGGCGCCGGACGGACAGGTAGTTAAAGAAATATACAGCTAAATCATTGCGACCTGAAATCGAGGGGAGGGTTACAAATTTGTAACCCTCCTTATTTTTTTGATATCGTTTGAGCATGGTTTGTACTGTCCTCATCGAAGGGAAAGAGATCAGGGTAAATTCAGGAGCCAATTTGCTCTGGGCAGCTTTGGACAATGAACTCTATATCCCCAATTTATGCGGTATCCGCGGTATTGAGAAGCCCCCTGCATCATGTCGACTATGCTTTGTTGAAGTGGATGAAAAAAGCGAACCCGTCACCGCCTGCACGGAAAAAGTGCGGGACGGTATGATTGTCCGGCTTGAAAGCCCCAAAATCATCAGGCTTAGAAAAACCGCCTTTGACCTCCTGCTGAGCGATCACAATCTGGATTGCGCACATTGCGTAAAGAATAAAAAATGCGAGCTGCAAAATATTGCCCAAAGAATGCACCTGAAACTGAATGACAAACGCTACAAGAAAATCGGGAAAAACCTGCCCGTTGATTCCAGTCATCCCAATTTTGTGTTTGATCCGAATAAATGTGTTCTATGCGGGAAATGTGTTTGGGCGTGCCGGAGAGAAGGTATCGGTGTCCTTGATTTTGCTTACAGGGGAATCCAAACCATTATTTCAACCTTTGCCGGGATGCCTTTGGCTGAAACAAACTGCACCGCATGTCTGGAATGTGTCAAAGTGTGCCCTGTCGCTGCCTTATACATGAAATAAATAGTTATGGCACAATGTAAATAGATAATAGGCAGCTTGTAGCGGAAAGGATTTTATTTATTCACCCCAGGCATCCCGGCCGATAAGAGGCACGAAGCGGCAACCACCCAAATTTTCCGTTTTGTTACTTTTTTCACCTTTCGTAATTTTAACGAGTTCCTGTTCCCACCTTGAACCGACAGGGATAACCAGTCTGCCGCCGGTTATCAATTGTTCCATGAAATCACGGTGCACGACTGGGGCAGCCGCTGTAACGACAATGGCGTCATACGGGGCAAATTCTTTCCAGCCCATTTCTTCGCCGGCGATTTTGATATTTATATTTTGATATCCCAGCCTGTTCAATATAGTACGGGCTGACTCAGCCAATTCGGGTATACGTTCAACACTGTAGACGGATTTTGCCAGCTCGGCAAGGATTGCGGCCTGGTATCCGCTGCCTGTGCCGACTTCAAGGACTTTCTCAGGCCCTTTCAATTCAAGCGCCTGAGTCATTAAAGCTACAATAAATGGTTGAGAAATAGTCTGGCCATAACCGATACTCAGAGGCCTGTCGTCGTAGGCGCAGGGCTGCAAATCTTGGGGAACAAATAATTCACGGGGGACTTTTAATATGGCGGCAAGGACACGCTTATCCCTGATTTCAGCGCCGAATAATTCAGTTAAATGCGCTCTTGCCTTATCAAAATCCACAATTTTTTTACCTTATATATCTAACGAAGTACGAATGTTAGTATTATAAGGATAAGTATCAGCGCACCGCCAATGATGCCCACACGAATCAGGTCTGAAACCACATAGTCGTACTGATTGGCTTTTATAACATTAGCTGACGCTATTGCAGATTGTGCAGACAGGTTTGGCCTGCTTACCCCTGATTTTACCTGCCCCTGTTTAACAATAGTGCGTTGCACAACAGGTTCAGTACCGCGTATTTTCGCTCGTGCTCTGCGTGATTTTTTCGACATTTAAAAACTCCTGAAATTTTACTATTTGTTTGAATTAACAATATGATAACAATATAAAAACAATATGAAAACAATATAATAACAATATTTATTATGATGCCTGTTTATAAGCCCTTGTAGTGGAAATATGCGCGTGTCCCAGGACTTCCTGAATCGATCGAAGATCCGCGCCGCTGTTCAATTTATGCATGGCGTAGCTATGCCGCAGAGTACGCGGCGTTACTTTAGCCTTGATACCGGCTGAGTCAGCGTGTCCCTGTACGATTTGCCAGAATCCCTGGCGCGTCAGCCTATCTCCACGCTGGTTCACAAACAGCGCGTTTTCTTTATCGTCCGTCAATAGTTTTATTCTTACGACGTCTATGTAATCCCTCATCAAGAATGAAACACGCGAATCAATAGGTATCACTCTTTCCCTGCCTCTCTGTGAGACTACCTTCACTTTCCCGTGATGAGGATTAACGTCATCTACGTTCAGCGCCATAAGTTCACTGGCCAGTAACCCCGTAGCATAAAGTAATTCAAGCATCGCCCTGTCTCTTTTAGCATCAAAGGTCGGCAGCCTTGCTGATTCAGTAAGCAGACGCTGTACTTCCACAACAGAAAGCCCCTTGGGCAGACTTTTAATCACCTTCGGCGCGCTGAGCTTAAGCGCTAAATCCTTTCTGACTTTGCCCTTTTCCGACATGAATCTGAGGAATGCCCTGGCCGCGGCGATCTTTCTGGCTATCGTGGACAAGGCATAGTTCTTTTCGCGCAGTTTAAGCATGTATGATTTTAAATGCTCTTCGCTGAACTCGTTCTGAGCCGGGTCCGCCTCATCGCGCTCCGATTCGGATGCAATATAGTCAGCAAGCTGATTCAGGTCGTTATGATAGGCATCCTGCGTATTCTTTGAGCACTTTTTTTCTTTTGCGAGGTAGTTGAGAAACAGCCTAATATCTTCTTCCATGTCAAACCGTAATATTTTAACATAAATCGATGTTGACGAGTAGGATATATTTTATCTAATACCGGATTTTGTCGCCACTATCTCGCAATGTTACAATTTTCCTTGATGACACGGCCGGAAATGCAAATTTATTTAAAATCGCTGCCCCCCAGTCCCGGTATTTATCTCTTCAAAGATTCGGCAGGGGAGATAATTTATATTGGTAAAGCAGCCAACCTGCGTAACAGGGTGAGGAGTTACTTCCAGCGGGATGCCGCCTCTTCCGAAAAGCTGCAGCAATTTGTTCCCAAAATAAACAGCATAGACTTCGTCGTTACAGAATCTGAGCTGGCGGCCCTGGTGCTTGAATGCCAGCAAATTAAAAAATACAGCCCGCGATACAATGTTTTGCTCAAGGATGACAAGAGCTTCCCCTACATAAAAATAGATATCAAAAATGAATGGCCGACGGTGAGTATTACCAGGCAGCGCTACAACGACGGCGCAATTTATATTGGACGCGTTCCGAGCGCAGCCTCAGCGCGTCAAACATATGAATACGCCAAAAAGATTTTCCCCCTTCGTTCCTGCAATAAGAAAATCACCGGCACTGAAAGAAGGCCATGCCTTAATTACCATATCCGCCGCTGTCTCGGCCCCTGCATAGGCGCCACAAGCAAAGAGGAATACGGAAAGTTGGTTAAACAGGCTGTGTCGTTGTTACAGGGCAAAGAGGAATTCGTGCTGCGCGAGTTGAAAGGTGAAATGGCGAAAGCGTCGCAGAACCTTGAATATGAAAAGGCTGCTCAACTGAGAGACCAGATTCAAGCGATTAACGATGTAATAGAGAGTCATAAAATCACGCTGAACGTCCGGGGTGAAAAAGATATCATCGCCATAGCTAATGATAAAAACATGGCATGTGTGAGGATATTTTCCGTAGCGGACGGCAAGCTGATCGGGGATCAGCACTTTATTATGCAGGGTACTCAAAACGAGGATAACAACCACATTATGGAGAGCTTCCTCACCCAGTATTATTCTTCGGCCCCTCATATTCCGGATACCATACTTATTCAATATCCTGTCAAAGATCACAATTTAATCACCAGGTGGCTCCGAGAGAAGCGCGGCTCAGCAATCGAAATCAGAGTGCCGAACAGGGGAACCGGATTGCGCCTGATAAATATGGTGGCCGAAAATGCCAGGCAGGAACTCTCACTTTATCTGGCAAAGCGGGTAACTCATCCTGATAATATGCAAATACTAAGCAATCTAAAACATGTGTTGAACCTGCCCAGGTTACCGGACAGGATTGAGGCTTATGACATCTCCAATATTCAGGGCAATATGGCTGTGGGCAGCATGGTTGTTTTTGACCGCGGTATACCTAAACCGGCTCATTATAGAAGGTTTAAAATCAAGACCGTTGAAGGCGCCGACGATTATGCCATGATGCGTGAGATGATTCAAAGACGTTTCAAAGGTTTTCTTGAAGCGCAGGATAACTGGGCTATTTCGCCGGATCTGGTTTTGATTGACGGCGGCAAGGGACATCTGAATGCCGCCATACACGCCCTTAAGAATATTGGCATCGATTCCCTCCCCATAGTCAGCCTGGCTAAGGAGAACGAGGAATTATATATCGCCGGGAAAAAGAACCCTGTAGACATAGCCAACACATCGGAAGAGTCGCAGTTATTGCAGCGAGTACGCGATGAAGCCCACCGGTTTGCCGTAACGTATCATAGAAAGTTGCGCGCGAAAGCAAGCAAAGCTTCAGCGCTCGATACTATACAGGGAATCGGCCCGAAAAGGAAAAAGGCCTTGATCGCCAAGTTCGGGTCTGTGAAAAACATTAAGAACGCAACCGTCGAGGATCTGGCTTCTGTAAGCGGGATAACTAATGAGCTTGCCCGTAAAATACAGGAATCACTGGTATAGACAATTTGGATCGGGAGATAGCTTTAGCTTATAATCACTGTGCAATGGATGATACAGGTAATAAAACCGGCGAGATAATTACTATCTCAAAAAGCCCTTTGATCACGAGCTATACCAAAGCACGTGAGCAGGGCAGCCTGCTGGTAAAAAAATACAGGTTCTCAGGCATTACTTCCATCCTGCTCGCGCCCCTGATAGCGGTGGGACTGGTCTTTTTCTTATTGATTATGTTTATTTTACTATTTGCGATAGGAATTTACTTTACCGTCCGTTTTATGCTTTCACTGCCTCAATCAAGCAGTAACAGCAGTCCTGTCATCAAAAAGCGTGTTCACAGCGTACAGAAAGAAGTGGGAATCCGTTAAGCCGGGTCCAGCTCGGCGAAATCAAATACCATACCGTCACGCGCTGCGATAACCCTGATACCCGTATCATCACTCACTTTTTGCGCCGCTTCCCAGGGTTTAGTTCGCCACATGGTAAGGCCGAAATGGGTTAAAATCGCCATCTTCGGCTTGATTTGTTTGATGATTTCCTCGGCATCCGGCAGCGACAGATGATCCACCGGCAAGCGTTTATCCAGGCTCAATACATTAATTATGACTAAGTCAGCCTTGTAATAGGCGGCTAAAGAGTCGAAAATTTTAGTATCGGTGATCCAGGAAAACCTGTGCCTGGGTGTCTCAAAAATAAATCCGTACGTTTCAACCTGATGTATATGTTTAACCGGTGTGGAAAATTTAATATCCTCAATTGCATACCCCTTGCCCTCCTCCAGAATTTCGACGCTCTGGGGAAACCCCTGCAGATAGGGTAAGATCACCGCGCCGTTATTGAAAGCATCGGAAGGAGCGAAGACACTGCCGCGTTTCTTCCACCCGCCCTCCGTCATAGCTTCGATCATCACATTTATATCGACAGAATGATCCAGATGC
>JAPLHI010000221.1 GCA_026389695.1 Chloroflexota bacterium | reverse complement strand
GAGCCCGGGTTATCATACATATAGGCCGCAACCGCAGTCTGAACATTATGCTTCTCGGTTGCCGCAGCCTGATCGCACCCCTTGCCGATGAACTGAGTGACATTTAGTACCACGACAGCCGCCAGCACACCCAGGATGGAGATAACCACCAGTAGCTCAATCAGTGTGAAACCCTTCTCACCAGACTTAAAAAACCTTTTCATGTTAGCCCTCCTTTTTCCTTTTAGTCCCGGGCTGAGTCGACCTTTCCAGCCCGCTGTAAACGTTTCATTACACTTAAAATTTTAAGGGCAATAGAGTGCACTGTATATAGGTATAAGGTAACGTTTATAATAGTACTATCGTCATGATTCAATATATTTCGTTATTATGACCGGCAGTATATCATTGAGGAGGAGACTGCACAGTGACTGAACAAGTAATAATTGATAGCCATCCGGCTCAAAAGGCTGCAAAAGAAGGGAGCATCAGTAAACTGGATACTGCAATTGAATTTATGTGGCTCTTAATAATCTTTCTGCCGCCCCTGTATTTTAATCCGCTGGAAAATCAGGCTTTTTTCTTTGCCAAATCACTGCTGCTACAGTTTCTCACGCTGATATTACTTGGTGTGGTTATCGGCCAATGGTTTCTCAACGTGCGCGGCAACAGTTCGGTCAGATTAACTGACTATGTAAAAAAGTCACCATTGCAGGTCGCGGTCATCTGTTTTGGATTGATATGGATTGTATCATCGGTGTTATCCATTATGCCGGAATGGAGTTTCTGGGGAAGCATACACCGTTCCAACGGATTAATTACAGAGATATACTGGATTGTTTTCTTTTTTATCATAGCCGCTAAAATGCGTAGTTCAGCCCAGATATATCGGGCGCTATATACGCTGATAATATCGGCGGGAATCGTATCGCTAATAGGTATTTTGCAGTTTTTCAACCCGCAGATTCTGCCCTGGTTTTCCGCAGGCGGCCGAATATTTTCCACCGACGGTAATGCCCTTTCACTAAGTGCCTTCCTTGCTATGGTTATACCTGTAAACCTGGCCCTCCTCATATTGACCTCATATGATAAAAGCGAAATAAGGTCGAAAAAGATATTCAAGCTAACCGGGGTGTTTGCAATATTAGTCTTACAGATATGCTGCCTGTGCCTGGCTCAATACTCGATTACATTATTGATATTTGTCATCGGCATATTTGTATTTTTTACCTTAATCGGGATATTTCTTAAAAAGAGATTGGCGCTAGCCCTGGGTATTATTACCCTGGTATCCATCGCTGTCACAGGGGTCATTTTATTAGGCCAGATAATAAGTACGGCTAAACCTGCTTCACCTGCGGGGAGCAATGATCCCGGTACAACTATTGCGGAGCAAATAGGTTTAAAAACCCTGGGAGCACGAACTTTAATATGGGAGGCTGCGGCCGACATCATCCTGAAATCACCCGAAGTGGCTTTCTATCAGGATAATTACCACTTTTTAAGAAAAATAATCGGTTATGGGCCGGAGACTTTTATTGTGACCATACAGACGGTTTATCCAACCGCATTAAAAAGCGTTGACACTTACGGTGCTAACTTTATAGCGCAACCAGAAAACCATTACCTGTATTTAGGCGCAACCGTGGGCATCCTGGGCCTGATATCATTTTTAACTATTATCATCGTATTTGCATACCAGAGTTTGAAGTTACTTATAAAGTCCACAAAGCTGGAAATCGCGCTGATTATCTCAGCTTTTATAGCCGCTATAGTCCAGTACTGTGCGCATATGTTATTCAATCCCACGGCAATTGACCCGGAACTGGTTTTCTGGTTGATCATGGGATTAGCAGCAGTCTTTATCAAACTTGAATCTCCGCTAAATGCCATTGCTCAGACAGATCAGGAAAACTTATTAAAACAGCGTCATATAATTCCCGAAGATAAATCGAATATAGCGAGACGTATTATATCGGCTGTAATCATCGTAATATTCGTGGGTGTTGCCCTGGGATTAACCATCAGGCCTTTGTTAGCTGATATGAAGCTGCAACAAGCACTGGACTTGTGGCCCCAAGATAAGCAAATGGCGCTGACAACTTTTGCTGAAGCGGCAAAAACAGAGGCATTCGAAGCTTCTTATTACGGGTATCTGGGTTATTACGCGTATTTGAAGGCCACCTCTTCAACAGATTCGGATGAAAGAACCAGACTACTGGAAGTCAGTGTGGCTGCCTATGATCTGGCTGATAGAATGGAGCCGCACATTGCATACTGGAACTACATGCCTGCGGATGTTTTTACATACTGGGCAAAAAGCGGAGTTGAAGACAAGTGGCCGCGGGCTATTTACCTGTATGAAAGCGCAGATGGACTCTTCCCGGAGAACGCGGTCATCATCAATAAACTGGCGCTGGCATTAATGCTTCGAGGAGACTATGCAGCCGCTAAACAGAAGCTTGTTCAATCACAGGAAGCCGATCCCTCATGGAGTCAAACTTCGTTTTATACAGGTTTACTGAATATTTATGAAAATGGACCCGGATCATCTGCGGAGTACTTTATTTCACCTGTCCGTAATGGAATAAATAATATCGGATATTTTATGGACTTCTGCCGGAAGATCTCATTGTATAAAGAAATTGTCCCCATAGCCGAAGAATTAAAACTGTATGCGAACAAAAAGGCTGAT
>JAPLHI010000170.1 GCA_026389695.1 Chloroflexota bacterium | reverse complement strand
AGGAATCCCATCATGGCGATTTCGTTCATTTCGTCACGAAAGTAGATAAAGAAGGGTTGAAAGACCTGAGGGGCGGCAAGAAAGACAGGGTGGCGGGCATATTGAACTGGGGAATCGAGCACGAATACACCGTGGTACTCCAATATCTGCTTCACTCCTATCTTGCTCCCAATGAAGAGATGAAAAAGGAGATGCAGGATCAGGCCATCAATGAAATGCAGCATCTGGGTTGGCTGGCGGAAGAGCTGGTTAGCGGTGGGGGAAATCCTAAGATCGAACATAACGAACTCGACCGATCTAAAAAAGCCGTCAATATGCTGAAAGCCGATAGTAAAATAGAGACACAGGTTGCGGCTGAGTACGACCGGGCTGCCAGGGAGATCAAAGATCCCAAACTTAAGACATTGTTAAACAGGATTCGCGACCATGAGCTTTATCATGTAAAGGTATTCAGCGATCTTCAAAAAGAACTGGAGAAATAATACAAAAGAGGAGGAAGTATAATGGCATACGAAGCAAAAGACTATTATAAAATCCTTGGCATTGAAGGCTTCAGTGACACTTTGCTGAACAACCATTTCACACTCTATAAAGGGTATGTGGCTAACACCAACAAGCTTCTGGATACACTCGCGGTTATGCTGAAAGAAGGCAAAACAGCAACACCTGAGTACGCTGAACTAAAACGGCGCTTCGGCTGGGAATTCAACGGCATGAGGCTGCATGAATTTTACTTCGAAAATCTTGGCGGTAAAGTCGCCCTTAACAAAGAGGGCAAACTCGACAAATTATTAGCAGACAATTTTGGAAGTTACGATTCCTGGCTGCAGGACTTCAAGGGAACTGCTACCATGCGCGGTATCGGTTGGACCATACTCTACCAGGATGTAATAGGAAGCAGGCTTTTCAACCAGTGGATCAATGAACATGACGTGGGGCATCCGGCAGGCTGCAATCCGGTCCTTATTCTGGATGTCTTCGAACACGCGTTTCTGACCGATTACGGCCTGAAACGCGCGGATTATATAGAGTCGTTCCTCAAGAATATTAACTGGACGGCAGTTGAAGCCCGCGTTCGATAATGCGATTGATGAGGAGATGAACAATGGGCAGGTTTGTTGAGGCAGGTAAAACGGCAGAGTTGCCGGAAGGAAACATGCTGACGGTAAAATTGGAGGGACAGGACATTTTGCTGGCCAACATCAACAGCAATTTCTACGCCATAAATAATAAATGTCCGCACATGGGAGGTAACCTGGCAAAAGGTAAGCTCGAAGGAAGTGTAGTTACCTGCCCCCTTCACGGCTCGCAGTTTGATGTTACAACCGGCAAAGTAATCAGGTGGCTTAAGGGATCCGGTTTATTGTCTGCAATCGGCAAAACTCTAAAGCCACCCAAAGAGATCAGAAAATATAATGTAAAACTGGAAAATGGAAAGATACTCGTCGAGATATAGATAATTATGTAGTAAAACCATTGGATCAATATAAATTAAGGGAGACGAATTTAAATGCCGGTTTTACTAAGGGAAATTTATGAGTTTTAAGTTAATTGATAACAAATCTACATTTTCATTAATAACTGGCCTGGTTTCACTTATACTAATGCTTTTATTTATAAGTTTTTCATGCCAGAGCCCACAACCCGTTGCTCCCGTAACCCAATCTACAACACAACCCGCAGTACCTGCAACACAACCAACTCCGCCCGTATCGCAACCTGCGACCGGAGGCACTGTTTCTACAGTGTCCTGGACACCTGACGGCATAATCACGCAGGGCGAATATCAAAAAAGCAAAAGCTATGGCGATTACGAAATAAACTGGTCGAGCGATAACACCTTTATGTACATTGGGATGAAAGCTAAAACAGCCGGATGGGTAGCCGTTGGCTTCGGCGCGGAACTTCTTATGAAAAACGCAGATATAGTAGAAGGTTATCTCAGTGACGGCAAGGCAGTGGTTGCGGATATGTTCAGCACCGGTGAGTTCGGACCTCATCCTCCTGATGTTCAACAGGGTGGTACCAACGACATCCTGGATTATGGCGGCAAGAGGGAAAACGGAGCTACGGTGATTGAGTTTAAAAGAAAGCTGGATACTGGCGATAAATTCGATAAACCGTTGGTGAAAGGCGTGAATAAAATCATCTGGTCTTTCGGAGCAGACGATCAGCCGACTAATAAGCATGTTACCAGGGGCAGTGGCGAAATCGACCTGTAGAGTTTGGTTCGTCGCAAATCAGGATTACAGGATTATAGGAGTAAGTTTATGGATGTTTTCTTTCATTCTCTCCTGGCAGCCAGGATAATATTCAGTTTCGCAATTCTGAACCTGATTCTGAGTGTGCTTGTTTTTATGTCCTGCCGCTGTCTGCCGGGTTTTAAATTTGCCCATAAGCTGATGCAAAATAAATCGTATTTAAAATTTTACAAATTCCATTGTTATATCTGGCTGCTTTTCCTGGTATCCGTCACCATCCATGCTATCTTCGCAATCGGTTTTACAGGTCTACCGCTTTAGATGAATGTTATGGAATCGAATAAATATATACTTTTTTCATTATGCGGCCTGATGTCATTTTTGATTTTTATAGCAGGTTGCACAGGAGGGATCTCGACAGAACAGGCAAAAGAACTTGAGTCGGTGCAGGTAAAAGAATATCAGGGTGAAAAGCTTTCTTCGGTCAATGATTTTCGCGAGAATTCCATCAAAGGGCCCCAGCACGTTAATCTGGATGACTATACACTTAAGGTAGCTGGTTTGGTAGAGAAGCCGTCTTCATATTCTTACGATGAGGTGATCAATGGGCATCAGAGTTTCAAAAAAGTCGTCAGCCTTGATTGCGTAGAGGGATGGTCTGTAAAGATTCTCTGGGAGGGCATACGCGTTAAAGACCTGATTGATGAGGCCGGTGCGTTGCCCACCGCCAGGGTCGTTATTTTTCATGCTTATGACGGATATACCACCGCGCTTCCCCTGAATTATATAATAGATAATAACCTCCTGCTCGCCTATAAGATGAATGATGTGGTATTGCCTCCTTAAAGGGGATTCCCGTTTCAGCTCGTTGCCGAGAATAAATGGGGCTATAAATGGATCAAATGGGTTACCGAAATAGAAGTTTCGGATAACATAAATTACCTGGGCTATTGGGAGCGAGCGGGTTACTCCAATGATGCCAGCCTTGGGTTCCCCTTCTTTGAAAAGTGAATTTTATGAGTGCAAAAGTGTCTAAAAACATACAGGTTGTAATACAGGTCTTGTTATTGCTTACACTTTTTGCATATGGCATCACAGGGTACGGAATTACAGAGTTTCGCATAGTTGAAACACTTACACTCGGCCTGATAACCAAACCTGTTGCCTTTCAAATACATAACAACCTGATGATTCCTTTCCTGATTTTGCTGCTGCTGCATATTTTTTTTAAACCGGTTTCGAAAGCTATTTATAAGGGTAATAAGTAATTACTTTCAATATTTTTACGAGGCTGGGCATGGCATTAGATCTGAAAATTGTTATCGGCGGAGAAGCGGGCCAGGGAGTGCAGACTGTTGGCTTCGTGCTTGCAAAAGCATTCTCCCGCCTGGGATGCCACGTGTTTGCCGACCAGGATTATGAATCCAGAATCAGGGGCGGACATAATTTTTTCCGCATTATGGTCAGGGATTCCCAGGTATGCGCGATTTCTGAAGCTATTGATATACTCGTAGCGCTGAACAGGGAGAGCCTTGCACTTCACTGCAGCCAATTGGAAACAAACGGTGTTGCTATCGCCGATGGAAACCTTGATCCGGAACTGTCGCGACAATATACAATTTTGACAGTTCCGCTGAACGACCTGGCGTCTGAAAAGGCCGGAAACAAATTAATGTCAAATTCAGTGGCTATCGGCTCGGTTATGGGTATGCTGGGTTTCAATTTCGAAATTTTATTTGGTGTTTTGAAAGACTTTTTCAAATCGCCGGAGTTGATAGAGCCAAATGTAAAAGCAGCCAGGGCCGGTTATGATTATGCCAAACAGCGCTATGACAGAAGCTCAAACTACGATCTGAATTCCATCATGAAAATTGAGCGCATGCTGCTCAACGGCAATGAATCTGTCGCCCTGGGTGCCATGGCTGCTGGCTGTAAATTTCTGGCAGCCTATCCCATGACTCCTTCAACTCCCATTATGGAATACATAGCGGCAAACGCGGAAGATTTTGCCACGGTTGTCATACAGCCTGAAGATGAAATCGCAGCCATACACATGGCCATCGGGGCGGCCTATTCCGGTGTCAGGGCTATGACGGTCACCTCCGGCGGCGGATTTTCCCTGATGGTGGAAGCGCTGGGATTAGCAGGCATGACCGAGACACCCGTTGTGATTGTGGAAGGACAACGGGCCGGGCCGGCCATCGGTCTACCCACAAGGACGGAGCAGGGTGACCTCCTGTTTGCCGTTCATGCGTCTCATGGAGAATTTCCCAGGGCGATCTTTGCTCCTTCGACGGCAGAGGATGCATTCTGGTTGACGGTGAAGGCTTTTAACGTAGCTGAAAAATATCAACTACCCGTTATCATACTCACCGATCATTATTTTGCCACGTCATACTTTACCGCGGAAAAATTCGATTTATCCGGGGTCTATATCGACCGTGGACTGCCGCTATCAGAAGACGAGATGGGGAAACTATCCGAGTATAAAAGGCACCGGATAACCGGGTCGGGCATATCCCCCCGCGCCCTGCCCATGCAGAGTCACGCCCTGGTGGTAACCGACTCGGATGAACATAATGAAGCAGGCCACATTATAGAAGATGCTGAAATTAGGTCACGCATGGTTGCCAAACGGCTGAAAAAACTCGAGGGACTGCGTAAAGATATGGCGCCTCCTCATGTCTACGGTCCGAAAACTGCCGAAATTACCCTGGTCGGCTGGGGAAGTACATTCGGCGCGCTGCATGAAGCTATGAGTATATTGCGCCATCAGGGGTTAAACATTAACCTGCTGCATTTTACTGAAATATGGCCCTTACCAGCTCGTGAAGTTGCAGACATGTTGAGTAATGCCCTGAAAATATATGTTGTCGAGAATAATGCTACCGGACAATTCGCCAATCTATTGCAATCTGAGACCGGTATTAAAATTAGCGGCACTATTCTGAAATTTGACGGCCGTCCCTTTACACCGCAATATATCATTAACTCCTTAAAAGGTCTGCTAACATGACAGTAGTAACGATCCAGGATTACGCCGGGCTGCAGCCGGCCTGGTGCCCGGGCTGCGGTAATTTCGGCATCCTGTCTGCCTTGAAAAAAGCCTTGGTCGATCTGAATATACCTCCTTACAACCTTCTCGTGGTCTCCGGTATAGGGCAAGCGGGTAAATTGCCTCATTATATGAAGTGCAATACATTTAACTCCCTTCACGGTCGTGCTGTGCCGGTCGCCACAGGCGCAAAAATAGCCAATCATGAACTTACTGTGATAGCGGTTGGGGGTGACGGCGATGGATATGGGGAGGGCGGCAATCACTGGATACATGCTATGCGGCGCAATCATGACATTACCTACATGGTGCACAACAATCAAATTTATGCCCTGACCAAGGGGCAGGCTTCTCCCACCAGTGATACCGGATTCATCACCAAGACTACGCCGGAAGGTTCCCCCGCACAGATAAATCCGCTGGCGCTGGCCATAGCCAGTGACGCCGGCTTCGTAGCCAGGGGATTTGCCGGAGACATCGACCACCTGTCGGGTTTAATTAAACAGGCCGTCAGCCATAAAGGGTTTGCGCTGCTGGATATACTCCAGCCGTGTGTTTCTTTCAATCATATTAATACATATGAATGGTACAGCAAACGGGTATATAAACTGGATGAAGAAAACAAATATAATCCGTCTGATAAAAACATGGCGTTTAATAAATCTATGGAATGGGGAGACCACATACCTACCGGTATAATTTATCGCAAAGAGCGCCCTGTCTTTGAAAAAAGCCTGAAGGTGCTGCGTAACATTCCACTTGTCAAACAACCTGTAGAACCCGGACAGATCCAAAAGCTGCTGGATAACTTTTCTTAAACCGATGGATTATTATATGAGGAGGCGCGGGTGATGAAACTCGACGGCAAGAAAATAGCGATCCTGGTGGAGGCCGGCTTTGAGGATTCCGAGTTGATTGTTCCCCTGGAAGCAATGCAAAAAGCGGGAGCGCGCGTTGTAGTTATAGGAAACGATGTCAAACAAATTTATCAGGGGAAAAGAGGTATGGCGGTAATTAAAGCGGATATTACCGCTGACAGGGCTAAAGCCGAACAATTCGATGCCATCATCATCCCCGGTGGTTACGCCCCGGATAGAATGCGTTTGCACCAGTCCATGATCTCCCTGGTGAACAGAGCACACAGGCTGGGCAAAATAATCGCGGCTATCTGCCACGGGCCGCAACTGCTGATATCGGCCGGTATCGTAAGGGGACGCCGTCTCACGTCGTGGCCATCCATAACAATAGATCTGAGGAATGCCGGCGCGCACTGGGTGGATGAGCCGGTTGTCATAGACCGAAATATTATCACGTCCCGTAAACCGGCGGACTTACCTGCTTTCAATAAGGCGATCAAAGAAGCACTGACCGGTGTCAACGGCAATAATAATGGAAAAACCGTTAGTGTAGCCAAGGGGAAAGTTAAGGTCAAACGTTGAGCTTCAGCGCGGGCAGGTCCAACCTGCCTGGCATGCAGTAGTGCCCTGGCTATATATGTATGAATATCCCGCTGAATCAGAGGTAGTGGAATTCGTACAGTCTATCGTCTGTATTTTCTTTGCAGTATCTTTTGTGCAGTCAATTACACCCGTCGGCACCAGATATGCTACAGATGCCTTACCCGCCGAGTAGTTCGTTTGCTGATAACCTGTGAAAGATACCTGTGAATTAATAGAGTCTAAATTGACGGCTGCGCCGGATGTGTAGCTTAATCCGCATATACCGCCGCTGCATGCACAATGCCCCCACCCAGAATTATAGGGTTTCTTAACGTTCCAGATTCCAGCCTGCGAGTCAATAGGACTCCCCCAGGCCGCTGCGCACGCTGGGAAAACGGCGGATATAAAGACAGCCAATAAAATGCCGGTAATTAATCGCATCGCATTAATTCTATATCCGAAGCCGATGAAATATCAAATACAAAGTCCCGGGTTTATATCTCTATCCGCTGCTTCGTTGCACGATTAAACATGTATCAGAGCTCTGCAACTATTACAGTACCATATTATGTTAAGTATCTTTGACTCACCGTTTTCAATATAAGTAAAATTGTACCGGATATTTAGATTCATATCGTAAAGTATTATATTGATAACGGAGCGTGTAATGAAATACCGCAAACTTACCATCACAGCCTATTTGTTACTACTGATTTTAATCTCTCCGACTGCTTCCTGTACGGGGGCGTCCGGCGGAACCATAAACTATGATCCCTCTAAAAATTATGCTGCTTTTTTGGTACTGAATACTGAAAGCGGTAAGAGTGCTCTGGAGAATATGAAACTGCAATCAACAGCAGATAACTATACCATCGGTCCAATTGAGTATTACAGTCCGGGTTCCACGGGCTACGAGCCGCTAATCAGGAAACTAATCCAGAACAAGCAGGTTACATTGCTCTGGCTGATCGCCCCGATGAGGGAAATAATCGAAATGCAAAAAGTCATTACTAAAGTCGAGTATAAGGGCGCTGTCAGGTATCTGCCCGTTTTACCCTCCTACAGTCAATAGATTACAATAGTCTTATTGAATTGGTTTCCATATTATCACGGGTAACGATTTCTCTTATCACCGTCTGGTTTGGTGTATTAAACATTGCGTGCCATCCCGCAGTTACGTCACCAGACTTAACTGCGGCATCGAGTTCCTTTGAAAGCAGGCTTAGTGAGCTTGAACGGGGTATATCTCAGCTTGTATACCCCCAGGAAATACCCTTTGAACCAATGATCCCGAAAACCTGGTACATTGAGTGTACACGTTTACCCCACGATCCGGATCTGTTAGGCTGCTATCTGGGAGTGCCCCTGAGAAATCCGTACCGGGTATACAGCATTTCAGTGCCATGCGGTTTAAAACCTGACCGTTACATGGTGTTTGATGAGCGCACCGAGAGCTATGTGCTGGCCAGCGGCTCCTGCTCGGACTTAAAGGCCACCCACGCCCTGTACTTGATAAAAAGCCCGCCGGTCTTCCCCGGACAGCAGAAAAACTATCACCTCCAGGAGATTACAGGCGAACTGATCAAGGCTAACCCCTATAAATCTTCTCCATCTTCAGGTAAAGAGGGAATCGCCAATTTCCACAAACTCCTGGATTCTGTAAAGGAGAAGACAACTTTTCTGGAAAGCGATACCAATGCGGCCATGTCGTGGGCGGATTTTCTGGAAAAGAACTATTTTCTGCCCAATTCATGGTGCTGGGATACACAAAAAGAGGTGCTGGCTTATAAGGATGCTATGATCGGTATTAAATCCGAAATAAATAACGTCAAAGCATCGGTCACAGAGCTGTCCGGCTGGGATTTTTCGGCGCTGCAAAAATAGGCATTCAGGTCGCTTTTTTTACGTATAGCTTTAAACCGTCTACACGAGTGACAATCACCCGGCTGCCCTTCTCCAATCTCTCACCAGCAGTTACAGCCTTCCACAGCTCTCCGTGTATTTTGATGAAACCTTCGGGATTAAGTTCGTTCTCCACAATGCCGGTGCCGCCTAATATTGATATTAAATAGAGGTAACACAAACAATACCAGCGCCGCGATGGACAACTCTTCAATTAGCGTGCTGATAATTGAATAAATGGTATGCCAGCGCGCCGATTTCTTCTTAATCAAGTTACTTCCGGTCTTTAGATTTTTATAATCTTACTATTCTAATCTACTGTCTGTACAGTAACACTATCAAACAGTGATATAATGCTGGCAAAATAACGACATTCATAAATAAACATGGCTGAACTTCGAGAATCGCAGAAAAGAATAAACGAGCTCAGGGACCTGCTCAACTATCACAGCCACCGCTACTATGTGCTGGATAATCCGGAGATCAGCGATTCCGAGTATGACGCCCTCATGCAGGAGCTCAAGAAGCTCGAGGATGCGCATCCTGAGCTGATTACGCCCGATTCACCCACGCAGCGTGTCGGCGCGGAACCGGTTGAAGCTTTCGGCATAGTCACGCATCCCCGTCCCCTGCTCAGCCTCGCCAATGCCTTTACCGATGAAGACCTGGACGCCTGGTTCAAGAGGATCTCCAACCTGCTGCCCGGTCAGAAGTTCGAATTTGTCTGCGAGCTGAAAATCGACGGCCTGGCCGTGGCGTTGACATACGAAAACAGGATTCTCGTCATCGGCGCCACGCGCGGTAACGGCTATCAGGGTGAGAATATTACGCAGAACCTGAAAACCATCCGCAGCATACCCCTTTCCGTTCCTGCCGATGCGCCCGAGCGTTTTGAGGTCAGGGGTGAGACCTATTTGCCAAAGGAAGGACTAAAAAAATTACACGCGGAAAGAGCGTATGAAGGGTTGCCCCTCTTTGCCAACCCGCGCAATGCCGCCTCCGGTTCCGTCAGGCAGCTCGATCCCAGGATCACGGCCAGGCGCCCCCTGGATATTTTTATTTACGCCCTGGGATGGTCGGAAGGCAAATCCATGCCCCCAACGCATTGGGAGATCATGCAATATCTGAAAAAACTGGGTTTTAAAATCAATCCTGAGATGGCTTTCTGCCGCGATATAGATGAAGTCAAGGCATTTTATCATCGCTGGGTGGAGCAGCGGGAGCAGCTACCCTATGATGCGGACGGTGTGGTCATCAAGGTCAATTCCATATCCCAGCAGGATGAGTTGGGATACGTGGGGCACGATCCCCGCTGGGCCATAGCCTACAAGTTTCCGGAAGTACAGGCAACCACCAGGCTGCTTAAAATCGAAATCAATGTCGGCCGCACCGGCAGCCTCAATCCTTATGCCGTACTCGAGCCTATCAACGTCGGTGGTGTAACCATTAAACACGCTACCCTGCACAACGAGGATGATATCCACCGCAAGGACATACGCATTGGCGACTGGGTTCTCATACAGCGCGCGGGCGAGGTTATACCTGAGATAGTGGAGCCTATCGTGAGCCGCCGCACCGGAGCCGAGCAGGTTTTCTACATGCCGGCGACCTGTCCGGTATGCGGCGCCGAGGTCATCAGGCCCGAGGGAGAAGCCATGCATCGCTGTACCAACACAGCCTGTCCGGCGCAAGCCCTGGAGGCCATCAAGCATTTTGCCTCTAAGGGCGCCATGGATATCGGAAG
>JAPLHI010000122.1 GCA_026389695.1 Chloroflexota bacterium | reverse complement strand
GCAGTTGGTTGTAACTACGACGACCACCACCACAGGTTATGAATATAAAAACGCTCTGGAATACGGCACCAATTACTTCTGGCGCGTCCGCGCTCTCGAAGTCAACGGACAGGCCATACCCAGTGATTGGTCTGCAACCTTCAGCTTCCAGACCGAGCCGGCTGCTTCCTCTCCTCTGCCGTTTCCGGTGGATACCATTACCCCAATGTGGGTCTGGGTTGCCATTGCCATCGGCGCAATCCTCGTGATCGTTACCGTAGTGTTAGTTTTGAAATTGAGAAAGAGTTGATTTAAAAATACAGGAAAGGGCGATCTTTATAACCCTTTCCTGTATTTAAATAGATAGTTACATCAGGGAGCCTCCGCATATGTTGTTGCCACGGAAATGGTACTCAGCAATAAATGTACGCAGGTCAAGAAGACGCTACGATAAATCGAAGCCAATCGAGCCTGTCAAAGTCGAGAAACTGCATACAGTATGCGCTGATTTCAGGCCATTCTCCGGTGTGCGGGTAGAGTTTTTTCCTGAGCCGCCGGACGATATTTTCGCCAACGCCTTCTGGTTTTACAGCATGATAAAAAACGCGCCCGCCTTTTTCGCATTTATTGGCGATACTTCCGACGATCATATGCAGGAGAAAATGGGATATACGGGGGAAGGCATCATTCTCGAAGCGACAGCGCTGGGTCTGGGTACCTGCTGGGTGGCGCTTTCTTACCGGTCAAAATCAGCCATGTCGATGATGAAGCTGTCCGCAACTGAAAAGCTGATCGCAGTCAGTCCGGTTGGTTACGCCACAGATGTCATCACCTTCGAAGAGAAGGCCATTACGGGCTTTGGCGCCAACCATAAACGCAATCCGCTGTCCACCATGGTAAGCGGGCTGGAGCAAGCTCAATGGCCGCCATGGGTACGTTATGCAGTTGAAGCTGCAAGACTATCTCCCTCCGCAATCAACCGTCAGCCGTGGAATTTTCGTATTGAAAAAGATAGTATCACTGTTTCAGTTAAAAGCCCGGGCATGGAGTTTAACGTCTCCAAGCGTCTCGACTGCGGTATCGCTATGTTACATCTGGAACTGGGCGTCGTGAATCAGGGCGTTCAAGGTGAATGGGAATTGCTGAAGCAGCCTGATGTTGCCCGCTTCACGATTAAATAAGCTACTGAGTATTATCTTCGGTTGATGCAGAACCTGAATATGTCCCCGGCCATCTTTACTACCCCGTGTTTTAGTGGTATATTCGCTGCACCGGCAAGAGGTAAGTAACGGCAGTTATACGGGGAGTATGCTGAGATGAATAAGAAAGTTAATGTGCCCCTGAGCATCATCCATTACGATGGAACCGGTTACACCTTTAAAGAGGCGGCGTTAGTTGAAGAATGCCAGCCTTACAAAGATATGGCGGGTGTTACCTGGATAAATCTTGACGGCGTAACCGACTTCAGCCTCCTGCGATCCATCGGGGAAATATTCGGCCTGCATGAGCTTACCATTCAGGATATTGCCAATACCGGGCACCGCGTCAAACATGAAGATTTCGGCCATTATTTGTTGATTATGCTTAAGATGCTCGAGTTCAACAGTAAGGACAAGTCTATTGATGCAGAACAACTAAGCCTGGTTTTCGGGGCTAACTACGTAATCACATTCCAGGAAACGCCGGGCGACTTTTTCGGTGCGCTGCGTGATGAAATTAAAATAGTCGATTCCGTGGTCAGGAGGATGGGCAGCGATTACCTTGCCTGCCGCATTATAGACGTAATCGTGGATAACTACTTCGGCACTGTGGAAAAATTCGGAGATGAGATAGAGGCCAAGGAAGACGAACTGGTGGCCAATCCGACACGGGAAACACTGAATTCAATATCTACCTTTCCAGCATGAGCAACAGAACCAACGAGGTCATGAAGGTGCTCACCGTGGTCGCTACCATCTTCATTCCGCTGACCTTCATAGTCGGACTTTACGGCATGAATTTTAAAGGTATGCCCGAGCTTGAATCACCTTTGGGTTATCCCGCCGTGTTGCTCCTGATGCTGGCTGTCGCGGTCGGCATGCTGATTTATTTCCGCAGGAAAAAGTGGATTTAATCGGCAGCAACCTTATTATGCGGATATATCCACCGGTGCGCCAGCTTTTTTAGCACGGCCGAAGGGCAGGAACAGCGCGGGAATTATGCCCAGAATAAGCACGATCGAAGCGATTACATAGTCCATCTCAAAAGCGGTAATTAGCGCTCTCTGGTTAACGAACTGATATAGCAAATATATCCCCATCTGCCTGCCTGCCTCCAGCGTCTGACCCGCCTGCATCATGAGAACCTGTACCTGGGATAAAATTTGAAGCGCTGCAACCGAATCGGGAGTAATGGTTTGCACCATCGTTGCCAGGTTCGTCTTCTGAAACGTATCCAGCATAGTAGCGAAAACCGCTATACCGAACGAAGCAAATATGGTCCTGGTCACATTCATTATTGACGAAGCCTGCGCTGTCATTGCCTGGGGAACGGAGGCCAGGGCATAGGTCATAACCGGCATCATAGCAAACCCCATACCAAGACCCCTCCAGAACAGCATCCACCTCAGCGTAGTGTCCGACGTCGTAATATCGAGAGTTTGCATCCATAAAGTAATTACCGCAGTTAAGGCA
>JAPLHI010000217.1 GCA_026389695.1 Chloroflexota bacterium | reverse complement strand
TTGAGACCTTGCACTTGCCTGGTACAAGAAAGCCGGCCTCTCCAAGCAGTCCAAGGAAGAAAGCTGTCCCAAGGATTTAGATTTAGCTGGCTTTGATTGTAACCTATTTAACTATTCTGCTGTCATATTAGTTGGCGACCCAGCTATTCGAATCCTTCCTTAGGGAATAAAACACCCTCTCTGTTAACCTGCTCTCCGGAAATAGGTCCAGTATTAATGTTTAACTGGAATATCAGCAGATACTTTAAACCTATGATTTTTATTATGGATGAACATCCATACCGATGTTCGTCCAATGGTGAGCTGGTTCGACGAACCTTATTACAAATCCATCCCGAGTCGATGCCCCTGCTCACCCAAATGTTGCATCCATTACTAAATCATGCCTATTCAAGTGCCTCGAATCGAGTAATTTACCAGCATTATACGTCTAGAAAATTCATAATGGAATACCAAATGTATTGACCTAAATCTACGCAATTATGGATTTATGTGAATCACCATTGACGAAAGTGCTAGGAATAAGTAATATTTAGAAAATTTACAGTTGGGCTGTGGTGATGATGATCCCCTGTTCATAAAGTTCCCAACACAGGGTAATCAACGTATTGTTTTGTATGTCCATGATTGTACATGGACTGTCGGATTTCTACGGAAACAATGCGATTCCTTGACAGCCAAATCTGTCGGCGTTATTCTAATTACATTTAAGATAATTTGCTGAACATACGAACATAGCAATAAAATTGTAATTCATTTTTAAGAGCCTTGTTTTTATATAATTGTATTGTTGAGAAACGCAGATGCCTGAAAGATACGAAATAAATGCACTGGAAAAAGAAGAGTCATGGCGGCTGTTCAGATATATAGGTGAACTTGTCGAGGGATTCGATAAGCTTTCGGGCATTGAGCCTGCGGTTACTATTTACGGAGCTGCTGTTGCTAAACCTGATCAGGCTGATTATAAAAACGCAAAAAAGATCGCCTTTTTATTAGGCAAGCAGGGCTTTAATATCGTCACCGGCGGCGGGCCGGGCATAATGGAAGCCGCAAACCTGGGGGCGAGTGAAGCCGGCGTCAAATCAGTGGGGCTCAATATAGTCTTACCTCAAGAACAACAATGTAACACCTACTCCAACGTTAATATTACGTTCAATCACTTTTTCGTCCGCAAGATAATGCTGGTTAAATATGCAACGGCATTCGTCATCATGCCCGGTGGGCTGGGTACCCTGGATGAGCTTACCGAGGTTTTAACTTTAATCCAGACCCATAAAATCAAGCCTTTCCCTGTAATCCTGTTTAATTCTGTGTTCTGGCGTAGTTTTCTTGACTGGCTTCAAACCGTTGTATTAGTAAACGGGTATATATCAGAATCGGACTTACAACTGCTGAGGCTCTGCGACCAGCCTTCCGAGGTAGAAGATATCGTCAGCAGCTGGTACCTAAGGCAGGCTATCGTAGGACGTAGGGCCATTGATTAATATCACTTTTCACGGCGCTGCGCGCACAGTAACCGGTTCAAGGCACCTTCTGGATATCAACGGCTATCGTATCCTCCTCGATTGCGGCCTGTTTCAAGGCCGTCGCAGCGAGACTTACGAGCGTAACCTGCATTTTCCATTTAACGTTCGCGAGATAAGAACAGTTCTTCTCTCCCACGCGCATATGGATCATCTGGGTAACATTCCAAATCTGGTTAAACAGGGATTTTCAGGAGATATACACTGCACTGCTGCAACATTCGACCTCGCCAACGTCATGCTGATGGATGCTGCCAATATTCAGCAGAGTGATACTAAATTTGTAAATAAAATTCGCCGCAAGCACAACGAAGGGGAGATAGAACCGTTATATACCATTAATGACATACCACCGGCTTTGAAGCTTTTCGATGGCCATTCGTATGACCATTCATTTAGCTTATCAGATGATATAAATATAATGTTTCGCGATGCCGGGCATATACTTGGCTCTGCCATAACCATATTGAACATCAATGACAACGGGAGAAAACTAAAGGTCTGCTTCACGGGCGACCTCGGCCGTTATAATATGCCCATAATACAGGATCCCTATGTAGTAAGTGATGCCGACATCCTGATTATAGAAAGCAC
>JAPLHI010000026.1 GCA_026389695.1 Chloroflexota bacterium | reverse complement strand
TTGTCATTGCGAGGAGCCGTAGGCAACGCGGCAATCCCTAAAAGCGAAGACGGTTGTCCTGGAGTCTAGAGATTGCTTCGCTGCCTGCCACGCCTTCGGCTCGCAGCTTCGGCTCACCGCAATGACCGGTTACCTGCGTTGTCATTGCGAAGTCCGCAGGACTGTGGCAATCTTTAAGAGCGCAAACAGTTGTCCTTGCTTGTAGAGATTGCTTCGCTAGCGCTCGCAATGACGAGTTAAGTAGATACATAATGAAAGAGCAGTTTTATATATACATAATATGCAACAAGAACAATAGTGTTCTATATATAGGTGTGACAAGTGACCTCCGGAAACGTATTTATCAGCACAAGGCAAAACTTGTTGATGGCTTTAGTAAAAAATACAATCTTGATAAGCTCGTGTACTATGAAATCGCAGACAATGCTGAGGCGGCTATATCTCGAGAGAAACAGATTAAAGCCGGTTCGCGTAAGAAAAAGATTAATTTGATCAATAGCATAAATCCCGAATGGACGGATTTATATGATGAAATCTAACCCGTGCATTAAACTGTCATTGCGAGGAGCCCGCAGGCGACGCGGCAATCCCTATAAGCGAAGACGGTCGTCCTTGATTCTAAAGATTGCTTCGCTGACGCTCGCAATGACCGGTTACCTAGGTTGTCATTGCCACGCCGTTCATATATCCCGTCATTGCGAGGAGCCGGCAGGCGACGTGGCAATCCCTATAAGCGAAGACTGTAGTCCTTGATTTTAGAGATTGCTTCGCTACGCTCGCAATGACGGGTCAATTAAAATGACGGGTTAAAGCGCTATCGCCCGCAATGACGTGTAAGTTAGGCCGTCAAATTTGACACTGATTAAGGCCAGTGATACATTTCATACCTATGAAACGCATTGGCATTTTATTTCATCCCAAGGTTCAGAAATCCGAGCATTTTGCCTGTCAGATACAGGACTATTTCAAGAAAAAGGGCATTGGGTGCTGGCTGCATTCATCCTGGGATGAATCGGGCGCGCAGAAGCAGCTTGATAAGACCGATCTGATGGTCAGTGTGGGTGGTGACGGCACCATACTGCGTGTGGCCAGGATCGTTTTTCCACGTGAGATACCCATCGTGGGGGTCAACTTCGGCAAGCTGGGCTTCATGGCCGAGCTGGAGGCCGGGGACACCCTGGAGAAGCTGTCCGTGATTATAGACGGTGGTGGCTGGATAGACACCCGCTCCATGCTGCAGGCGCGCCTGGATTCATCCGGCAAAAACTACCATGCGCTTAACGATGTAGCCGTGGGCAGGGGACAGCACCTGCGATTGATCAACGTGGAAGTGAGCATAGACGGGGAGGTGTTTACCACCTACAGGGCTGATGCGGTCATTGTGGCCACACCAACCGGCAGCACCGGATACTCGCTGGCCGCCAACGGGCCGATCCTTTACCCGGAATCACGCGATATGATACTCAAAGCGGTCTGCCCCAATTTGAACATGGATAAGGCGCTGGTGCTGGCGGAGGAGTCGAAGATCAGGTTGAAGGTAGGGGCCATCCATGATGCCATCATCAGCATGGACGGTCAGGTGGAGGAGCAGTTGAAAAGTGGGGAAGAGGTTAATGTGTCGCTCAGCCCTCACGTAACCAAATTCATACGCCTCAAGTGGAAAAAGCACGAATAGATGATGTCAAGCAGATGCATGCGCTCGTGAACAAGTTCGCGGGCAAGGGTGAGATGCTGCCGCGCGCATTGAGCGAGATCTATGAGAACCTGAGGGATTATTTCGTGATACGTGATAGGTCCGGGAAGGTGACCGCCTGCGTGGCATTGCATATAAGCTGGTCTGACCTGGCTGAAGTGACGGCGTTGGCCGTGGCGGAAGCCAACCATAAGAAGGGCATGGGAGCGGCCCTGGTGGATGCATGTGTAAATGAGTCCGCTTCGCTGGGTATTCCCAGGATGTTCTGCCTCACGTATAAACCCGGATTTTTCCAGAAGCAGGGATTCAAACTGGTGGAGAAGACGGAGCTGCCGCGCAAGATCTGGGCGGAATGTTATAGCTGCCCCAAATTCCCCGACTGCGACGAGGTGGCCCTGGTCTACGATGTGCCTGCGGGTAAATAATGCAGGAAAAGCTGATCTCCAGTAAAACGGTCTTCGAGGGCAGGGCTGTGCGTCTGAGGATTGATACCATCGAGAAATCCAGCGGTGTGCAGACAACACGGGAAATCGTGGAGCATGCCGATTGCATCGCTGTTGTGGTGCTGGATGATAAAGACAATGTGATCATGGAAAGGCAATACCGCACGGCCACCGGGAAAGTACTGCTTGAGATACCTGCGGGGGGGATGGAAGAGGGTGAGTCGCCCGAGGACGCTGTGAGACGGGAACTGCAGGAAGAGATAGGCTACCTGCCCGGCAAAGTAACCAGTCTGGGCGGTTTCTATGCCGCACCCGGCTACTGCACGGAATATCTGCACCTGTTCCTGGCTACCGATTTAGTGCAGTCGCATTTAACTGCTGAAGATACTGACGAGATCGAGATTGTGCGCGTGCCTGTTTCGCAGATCAAATCCCTGATTGAACAAGGTGAAATCTGCGATGCCAAGAGTGTGGCGGGGTTGTTGCGGTTTCTGATTGTCTAAACCATCATTGCGAAGACTGTCTAAATAACCCACGTCATTGCGAGGCACATAGTGCCGTGGCAATCCCTATAAGCGAAGGCCACAACCACGTCATTGCGAGGAGCCCGCAGGCGACGTGGCAATCTCACGGCCTTAACGAAGTCAAAGGATTGCCGCACCCCTTCGGGGCTCGCAATGGGCATAATACTTTAAAAAAGTTGGTATTTATTGCCATTTTGGTAATAACAGTACCACCTTATGTATTGAATTCGGTGTTCTTTTGTTAAGCCTCTGTGACGCCGATAATCTGCTTTGAGTCGTGAATGAAAACCTTCCAATGCATTTGTTGTTGCATGTACATTGCTATCTGTAAGATAGTGGAACATGTCTGGTAGAGCGTTATTCAATAGAATCACAGTGCGCTGCAGATCTTTATATGCAATGGTGGTGCGTGGTAAAGACAGGATGTATTTTCCATATCTATCAACCCAATTAGAATACGTATGAATGAAAGTGTCTCGTTCTTGAATGGTCTTAATTCTGCTAAGTTGGGAAAGAATCTTGCGTAATTCTTTCCCTGCTTCAGTCTTGGGATATGTTCTTAACCAGCGCATACCTTCACGCTGTAGGTGATATAAGCATCGCTGTAGTTTCGCTCCGGGCCATACCAATTTCATGGCACGTATAACGGAGCGTTCACCGTCAGTTGTAATAAACACAGGATTTAATCCCTGGTATTTCAAGTTCATAAACCAGTTGTACGAATCTTTAAAGCTTTCTTTGTGAACATAGGTATGTGCAATTATCTTTTGGTTGGTTGCGTTCATGAGATTGAGCAAACATCCATCTTTGTGAAAATACGTTGCATCGTATACTACATACCTTACTTTCGAGTAATCGATTGTTTCCTTCGGTATTTGTTTTAACCAGTAATTCTTTATGCTATTGATCTTGTATGCGCTATAACCAGATAGTTTGCAGAGTAATCTTACAGAACAGCTCTCTGTGATCCATAGTTTGAACCAATGCTGACGTCGTGCAATGCTATTGTGCTTCGCTTTCCATATAAATGTTCTTTTTTATGCATCTTAATGACCTCAATCATTGAAGCGGTTGAATGATTTAAAACTAAATAGCCAAATATAACAGAATAATAGTCTCAAAATATATGGCGTATAAGAAATATTCACCAACTTTATTCAATATTTATGCCCATTGCGAGGAACGCAGCGACGAAGCAATCTCATGGCATTGCGCCAGGCAGAGAGATTGCCACGCCCCTACGGGGCTCGCAATGACAAAAAGAATAATGTAGGGGCGGGTTTAAAAACCCGCCCGCGCATCAGAATGCACGAAAAAGCAGGAATAAACACGGACGCACCTGAAGGTACACCCCTACATTTACGCTGCTACGGGATATCACTCCGTTGACTCTACCTGTAGCTGATGATATCATGTAGCCATATCCGGGTGTTACCGGATTAAATATGGAAAGCGAGCATACTGTATATTTCGTTCTCATCCTCTTCTGTATCCTGGCGTCTGCCTTTTTTTCCAGCGCTGAGATAGCCATCATCTCCATGAGCAGGATTCGCGTGAAACACCTGCTCAGTAATGATGTCAAGTTCGCGGATCTGCTTGACAGCTTCCAGAAGAACCCGGGAATCTTCCTCTCCGCCATCCTGCTGGGCAATACCCTGGTAAGTATCGCCGCTGCTTCACTGGGTACTGTGGTGGCCGTAGGCCTGCTGGGAGAGAACCTGGGGGCGCTGGTTGCGACTATTACGCTTACCGTCTTGATCCTGGTATTTGGCGAGGTGATACCCAAGACCGTAGCGGCGCACAATTCCGAGAGAATGGCCCTGGCCTATACTATCCCGGTACAGCTTTTGATCTGGATACTTTATCCTTTTGTCTGGCTGCTGAATAAGATCGGTGCTGGCTTCACACGCATGGTGACGGATATTGGTGAAGCCAGGCTTACCGTGGATGAAGCGGAGATACGCACAGCCATAGATGTGGGTGAGGCCGAGGGCGTCTGGAAGGAAGCCGAGGCCGACATGATTCACAAGGCCTTTGAGTTCCCCGACCGCCCTGTCAGGGAGGTCATGCAGCCACGCACCGAGATATCGTTTATCGAGGAAGGAACCACGCTGGAAGAATTCCTCAAGATCTACCGGGACCACCCGCATTCGCGGTTCCCTGTTTACCATGAAATGCCTGACAACGTTAAAGGCATACTGACAGTGAAAGATGTGCTCATGGAGATGGCCAAAGATACGCTCCACGCAAAGGATTCCATAGACTCCCTGGTGAGACAGGCTTACTTCGTCCCCGAAACCAAGCGGCTGGGTGAGCTGTTGCCGGAGATGCGTGATCATAACTACCACATAGCTATAGTCGTGGATGAGTTCGGGGGCGTCGCCGGCATTGCCAATCTGGAGCACCTGGCAGCCGAGATCATGGGCAGCATCGGTGATGAGATGTATACCTCCGTAAAGGAAGTGGTGCCCCTCGATGCCAATAACTATGATGTGGATGGGGAGATCAGGATAGAAGAGGTCAATGACCAGCTTGACCTTGACCTGCCGGAAGGAGAATATGATACGCTGGCAGGGTTTATCCTCAGCCACCTAGGGCGCATACCCAGGCAGGGCGAGCATTTCCGCTTCCGCGACCTGAAGCTATCCATTACCGAGATGCGGGACAGGAAGATAGAGAGGATCACCATCACCAGGGAAAAGCATGCACCGGCTGCGAGTTAAATTCGGACGCGGAGATCAACTCAAATACCTCTCGCACCTTGACCTGATGAGGCTGTGGGAAAGGGCGCTACGCAGGGCGGATATCACACCCGCATACTCTGAGGGATTCACCCCCCACCCCCGTATCTCGCTGGCTGCGCCGCTTCCGGTGGGCATCACCAGCAACGCTGAGCTGATGGATATATTTTTCAACCGGCGTATTTCCCCCGGGGAGTTTCTCGACCAGATCGGTCCACAGCTTCCGGGCGATATCGAGGTCATCGAAGTGATAACCGTCGCGGTTAACGCGCCGTCATTGCAGTCGAGTGTACGCTTCGCTGAATACACCGCAGAGATGGAGAATAACCGGGATGTAGAGGCGGTTGCTTCCAGTATCGCGGCATTGCTGGCCGCGGCGCAGTTTCCCTGGCATCACACACGCGATACGGGCGAAAGATACTACGATCTGCGCACTTTGATAGATGATTTATGGCTGATGGATGTGCAGGCCGGGTCCTGCATCATCGGCATGAGGTTGCGCTGTGATCCTTCAGGATCGGGCAGGCCGGAGCAGGTGATCAAGGCGCTGGGCTTTTCCGAAACGCCGGGGCGCATACACAGGACGAAGTTGATACTGGCATAAAAGAATGAAATTCCAAAAACTAAACGCTAAACAAACACACGTCATTTTGTGTGAGAGTCGCCTGCCCACAGGCGACCTTTCCAGTCACCCGAGGGCGGGTGACTTCCACCAGAACCAGGTTTTATACGTCATTACGAGGGACGAAGTCCCGTGGTAATCTTTAGCATCAAGGGGCAATGACGTTTTACGCCACACGTCATTACGAGGG
>JAPLHI010000211.1 GCA_026389695.1 Chloroflexota bacterium | reverse complement strand
TACTTTAACCTTCTTTGCAGCTAAAAGCGCCGGGCTCCTCTCAAGCCAGTGTGTTTTTAAATCCTGAATTACCTTGCGCGGTGAAAGCGGTTTTTCTGTTAGATAAGCGGGACACCTATCCTGGCATCGTCCGCAATTGGTACATGCATCCAGGTCAAAAATCTGTTTCCATGTATAATCCTCAATCTTACCAATACCATAGGTTTCCGCTGTTTCCAGATTAACATAGCTTAAAGCACCTTTCGGCCTAGAAGTCTTAAACAGTACATTTACAGGCGATATCAATATATGTGTTAGCTTTTCCCAAGATATTATGATATATGCAACGGCGCCAACAGTGATTATAACGTGGGAATACCATAGAATTTGATACCACAGCAATCTTGTAGTTTCAGGTAAACCGGCAAACATACTGGCAATCCAGAATCCTACGAATCTAGCTTGACCCCATTCCGGATGAATATAAAATTCAGGTTGCTGTAATCCGAGGTTTTCGGGAACCGCAGCTATCATCCTGAACCCCTGCAGTAAAAAGCCGGAAACTACAACCACCAAGATCAACAGCAATGCAACTCCATCATCAAATATGGTATTAAGCCTAGTCGGTTTTTGAATATACCTCCGAACAAATGCCATTACCAAGCCAACGATGACCATCAATCCGGCAATATTCCATAGACCACCGAGATATATATAAACAGGGCCATGGATAAATGCAGCATGTAAAGGTTCAAATACATAATGATTCAAGAAGTCCAGGCCGGCACCCACAAATAACAGGCAACAGCCGATAAAAATCAGGAAATGCATTATTCCGGGATACGGATCCCTGAAGAACCGCCTGTGAAAAATACCGTCTAATATCCCGATTTTAATAAACTCACCTATCCTGCTTCCCGGGTTATCAAAACGGTTGTCAGGTTTGCCTAACATCCACATCTGGTAACGCTTGTAGACGGCATACCCTATCATAAGGGTGGCTACTACTGCTGCAAGATAGAGACTGATCTGAATTAAGAAGGGAATGTGCCAGAATATTTCTCGCGATGCTTCCATGTCACTCCTTCCGCGGTTATTTCTGTAAAAACCGCTATATTATAGCATGTTTTATTTTACGTTCCATCCGCTTTTTAACTTAGTTATTACGGCTATGTTAGTAATTATCGCCATGACCAACAGAGGAATATTCAGACGTGTGAAACTGCTTCAATCAGGTGTATAATGCTGGCCTACACGAGCATACAACTTCTCTATCGATTCCGTTGGAATATCAACTGATCCTATTATGGTTTCACGTCCATCCTGAAAATGATGGTAATCTGAACCGCCGGTAGTTAAAAGACTATATTTTTGCGCAATGTTAACCATATTGAGTTTTGTTGATTCATCGTACTCCCCATAGTACGCTTCGAGGCCGACAAGCCCGGCATCTTTCAGATCATGAATTAATTTGTCCAGATCAGCCACATAAGCCGGATGCGCCAGTATCGGTAATCCCCCCGCCCCGTTCCACATAACCTTTTTCAAGCAATGCCTGTGCGATATGTGGCCGACATACGGATTCCCCTCTGGCCAGTTGCTGAATCCTGTCCCACTCAATATTCAAATTTAGATTCCGCAATTTTTCAACCATTTTTTGGGCACGTCCGACTCTGGACTCACGTATTTTCTCCAAAGTAATGTTAAGAGTCTTGTTTTGATACTCTATAAAATACCCCAGAATATGCACTTCGCCTGAAATATAATCCGTATTTATTTCTACCCCGGGGATTACTCTCAGTTGTGGATATTTGCCAACTATACGGGAAGCTTCTTCAATTCCACTCACACTATCGTGATCCGTAATGGCAATTATTTCGAGTCCCTTTTCTGCAGCGAGTTCGACTACTTCAGATGGGGTTAACCTGCCGTCAGAAGCCGTTGTATGCAAATGTAAATCATATTTCAACACTCAGCTTCCTCTCTACGAATCCTTTGGATGCTGCCGGCCTTGCCAGTTTGTTCATCAATGTCCAATAAAATAGCATCCAGGCTCGTTTTACCTTTTCCGACCGATAGCCGGTGGGGCACGCCATTTATGAAGCTGTTCAGCACATTGTCAATATCATCACCAATAATTGAATTAACCGGACCTACCATTCCAATATCAGTAACGTATGCTGTTCCAGACGGCAAAATGCAGCTATCAGTAGTTCCTATATGCGTGTGCGTACCTAAGACCGCGCTAACCCTGCCATCAAGGTATCTTCCAAGGGCCACTTTTTCCGAGGTAGCTTCAGCATGAAAATCGATGATAATTATCCTGGGCAATGGATCTAATTCCATTAACAGGGTATCCATAGCCCGGAAGGGGCAATCATATTGTCCTACGAACACACGGCCGATTAAATTAACCACAAGAGTACCTTTTATCATAATATAACCGCGCCCAGGGGCACCCGGAGGGAAATTGAGAGGTCTTACTATAGGCAGTTGTCCATTTAAGTATGGTATTATTTCCCGCTGCGCCCATACATGATTTCCCGTGGTTATAACATGTACTCCCGCTTCAAGCAACTCCTGTGCAGTGGTGGCAGTAATGCCGATTCCGTGAGCCGAATTCTCTCCATTGGCAATGATGAGATCGACCCCGTATTCAACAGTTAAGCCTGGTAAAAAATGCTGTAATGTTTTTCTACCAGGCTTCCCGATAATATCCCCGATTACCAGTATTTTCAATAATATACCCCGAATAAGTTATCTAGCATAATCCACAGCACGCACCTCACGCATAACTGTAACTTTGATCTGTCCAGGGTACTCTAGAGTCTCCTCTATTTTCTTAACTATATCCCTCGCCAGGCGCATAGCCGCAAGATCATCCACCTGATCAGGTTTAACGATTATGCGAACCTCTCTCCCAGCCTGGATTGCAAAAGCTTTCTCTACACCAGCGAAACTGCTGGCAACACTCTCCAGGGCTTCAATTCTTTTAATATATTGATCTAGGGATTCACGTCGGGCGCCAAGTCGCGAACCACTGATTGCGTCAGCAGTGGCCAGAATATAACCCAGGGAACTTGTCGTTGTGGCTTCACCGTGATGTTCTGAGATTGCCTGAACCACCTCCATTGATTTGTCCCACTGCTTAACCAGATTTGCGCCTATCATGGCGTGGGGGCCTTCAACTTCATGGTCGACTGCCTTGCCGATATCATGTAGTAAAGCTGCCCTTTTTGCCAGAGTTACATTAGCGCCAATTTCTGCTGCCAGCATCCCGGCAATATGTGCCACCTCAAGACTGTGAGTTAAAACGTTTTGACCATAGCTTTTCCTGAATTTTAGGCGTCCTAATAGTTTGAGCAATTCGGGATGCAAACCTTGTACCCCGGCTTTTCTTGATGCCTGCTCACCCTCTGTACGAATCGTCGAATCTACCTCTGTTTTTGCCTTATCCACGACTTCTTCAATACGTGCAGGATGGATACGGCCATCAAGTATAAGGTTAGTCAATGCAACCCTGGCTACTTCACGTCTGATCGGGTCGAAGCTGGATATGGTTACTGACTCAGGGGTATCATCAATTATCAGGTCAACACCGGTAGCCTGTTCCAGCGCTCTGATGTTACGTCCTTCACGGCCAATAAGCCTGCCCTTCATATCATCATTGGGTAAGGGCACAACCGAAACGGTCGTCTCGGATACAACGTCGGTAGCGCACCTTTGAATCGCGGTTGCCAGAATATCACGTGCTTTGCTGTCTATCTCGTCCTTTATACGACCTTCCCATTCCCGCACTCTTCGAGAAGCATCTTCTCTTATCTCATCTTCAACAGCCTGTAGCAACTGTTGCTTAGCTTCTTCACTGGACATTCCTGAGATAGCTTCCAAACGCTGAAGTTGTTTATCTTTAAATTCTTCAATCTGAATTTTAATGGCTTCGATTTCTTTTTCGCGGGCAATCAAGCTGCGTTCACGCCTTTCCAGTGCTTCCAGCTTCCTTTCAAGGCGTTCCTCACGCTGACTTGAACGTCTCTCTAATCTTTGTAACTCGAAGCGCCGTTCACGACTATCTGCCTCCGCCGCCGCCCTGACCTTTACGGCCTCTTCTTTTGCTTCGAGCACCATTTGCTCGTATTTGCTCTGGGCGCTTTCAAGCAGCTTTTTAGCTTCGTTTTGTGCGTTACGTATCTGTTGATTTGCGAGTAGCTGACGCGCAAAATAGCCAACTAATAGGCATAAAATGCCAACAAGGCCAATTATTAAATAATATATCCAATGCTCGATCATTTAAGTGCCTCACTTTATATATAAAAAGTATTATTGTCTGCATTTATGTTAAATCCTTAATACATAATTATACTATTCTTAATCATTGACGGGCTAGTAGGTGGTAAAATATTTTTATTATTCCCGTAATTTTGGATTTTCCGGTTTCCAAAGGCGTGCAATAGCTGAATACACTACATCACTGCTATATCCCCGTCTTCCAAGATAACCGGACAGCCTTCTATAAAATTCTTTATAATCTAGTGTTCTCAATTGCTCAGCTTTTTTCCGGCCTGCAGCGTATGCATTGGCCTCGTCATCAATTGCCTGTGTAACACTTTGAATTGTATGAGCATCCACACCCTTTTGAATCAATTCATGCTGTATTAACATACGGCTTTTGGGCTTAAATTTGATACGATCATTTTTCCATTGCTCGGCAAAAGCTTCATCATCCAGGAGTTTAAGCTCCTTCAATTTATCAGTTACGCGTTTAACAACATCTTCATTGAAACCTCGCTTGAATGAAAGGTGGTTTTTAAGCTCTGCCTCGCTCCTTTGTCTATAACCGAGAAAATGTAGCGCTGAGTCATAACAGATTTTGTAATTATCCTCTTCAGATAGCTTGCCAATTAGATCCTCGCTTATTGATTGTCCTGGTTTGAGATTAGCAGTTACAACAACCTCTCTATCAAGGTTTAAGATCGGACCGCTTTCAAGAATAATTTCAATACGTTTCCGGGTTTTACCCTTACGGACCAACACTATTTTTTCCATATTCCACTAATAGTTTTATTCTGATGGTCACCCGAACTGAACCATACACTAACCGGCAATTTCCTTGCTCTCAGAATCGGTGACATTCCCTGATGAGGCTAAATTACGAATTTGCCGTTCAATCTCAGAGGCTGTTTCCGGATGTTGCAGCAAGTACTCTCTGGCTTTTTCTCTGCCCTGACCCAGTTTAGTGCCCCCGAAATCAAAAAATGCACCGGATTTTTTGATTATACCCGTGCTCACACCGAGGTCGATTATGTCACCCTCTTTGCTGATACCGCAAGTAAATAGTATATCGAATTCAGCTACGCGGTATGGCGGCGCCATTTTATTCTTAACCACCTTAGCCCGCACTCTGTTACCCACTATTTCCGCTCCGTTTTTAATAACTTCAGTTTTCCTTAAATCAATTCTGACAGAGCTATAGAACTTCAAAGCTCTTCCACCCGGAGTAACCTCCGGATTTCCGAAAATTACACCCACTTTTTCACGGAGTTGATTTATGAAAACTACCGACGTATTCGACTTACTTATCTCACCTGTCAGTTTTCTTAGAGCTTGAGACATTAACCTTGCCTGCAAACCAATGTGAGATTCTCCCATCTCGCCTTCTATTTCTGCCCTTGGTACCAAAGCCGCAACACTGTCTATGACGATTACATCTAAAGCATGCGTCCGAACCAGACGCTCAGCTATGTCCAACGCTTCTTCACCCGTGCCTGGCTGTGCGCCCTTCATAGCATTTACGTTGACACCACATATTTCGGCATAATGAGTATCCAGAGCGTGCTCAGCATCAATATAAAGCACACGGCCACCATGTTTCTGTGCCTGTGCAATTATGTTCAGGGCCAGAGTGGTCTTACCTGATGCCTCTGTACCAAATATCTCAGTGACACGTCCGCGGGGAATACCACCGATCCCCAGAGCTAAATCCAGGCTTAGAGAACCTGTCGGAATTGCCTCTACTTTTACCTTGGCCGATCTTTCCCCCAGGCTCATTATTGAACCTATGCCATATTGTTTTTCTATCTGGCCGATGGCAAGATCCAGTGCTCTTTCTTTTTCCGTCTTTTCCTTGTCGCTTTCCATTATCCCTCCTCTTCTTAATGAATATACCGGCAGATTAAGTGACTGTGATTTTCCAGTATTCTAACACAAATGTACGCATAAAGATACAATATATAAATTAATTCTTAAAAATTTTCGCACACTTCTTCTTATATACACTTGATAATCGTGAGCCACTTATTAATATTGATTGGGTTATACCCAATATATTTAAGACCGTCAAGCATAACACCGTGTCTATTGAAAATTATTTGGATTTCATTAATTTGCACATGAAACGCTCAGGATTATTTTCTGCTCTGAATTCAAGGTATCGATACGTGGATAATTTGACTATATGAAATTAGTTGAGCTAAATTAATTACGAGGTTAAGAGATGCCTATTTATGAGTACATATGCCCAAACTGCAAGAATAAATTTGAGCTTTTATGTTCAATATCCAGGTCCAATGAAAATGCAGAGTGTCCCAAATGCAAAAGCTCTTCAAAAAGAGCCATATCCAAGTTCATATCACGTGCTAAAAACGATCTGGGATACTTATCTTCTATGGCAGGTAGCGGAAGCTCCTGTAGCAGCTGTAGTTCATCTAACTGTTCTTCCTGCGGTCAATAGCTATTAAATACAGTCTCTAACGCGCATGTCGCATTTCTTTATTTCTTGCATTTTGTATTTTTGTTAGCACAAATGCGGGTGTGCATAATATTACAGCCTGAATAATTATTGCTGAAATTATCAGTATTGCCGCATCATTGAAAAATCCCTCAGGGAACATCATTATCAGGTAGTCTTTGGACGGATCTAATATCCAGAGATTATTGCTAAAGCTCACTAAATGAAATAGAAGGAATATACTATCAAAATCGATCAAAGACCAGGCTATCAAAACTGCCATAATTCCCAAGATGATAATTGATCCCAGTTGCAAAGCTTTGAGTACTTGGTATATTCCTCTCCTCACATAAAGAATTATTCCCAGAATAATTAGCAACAGCAATGCCACCAATTGCATTGTTTTGAATAATTCAATTATTTTTCTGACATCTTCGAGATGTATTAATTCTTTGTCACTGTATAACTCGAAGTATCCTTTGTTATTAGCCACCATCAACTGAGGCGACTGTATTTTCCCGTCGAAATAATCGATCATTTTTTTTGCAACCGTATCTAGCTGATCATTATTTATCCCTGTTATCTCACTGATACCATATTTATTAAATCCGTATTTATATAGACTATAGGAATCAACTACTAAACACACTGTATTTGGAATAATGAAAAGAGGTATTAATAATATCCCTAAAATATAAATAAACCTTATTAGCATTTTTTATATCCTACCCGGCATGTTGCAGCTTTATCTATCAGAAGATTTCTCAAGTATCTTGGAAAACACTTATGCTATAATTTTATACTATCTCATCCGGTGCACCATATGTTTACCCACCTTCACGTTCATACCGAATTTAGTTTGCTCGATGGTTGCTGCAGGATTCCTCAACTAGTTCACAAAGCCAAAGAGCTGGGTATGCACAGCCTCGCTATCACTGATCACGGCAATATGTATGGCGTGATCGATTTCTATATAGCAGCCAGAGAAGCAGGCATCAAACCAATTATCGGTTGTGAAATCTACCTGGCCTCCAAAGATTACCGCAGTCGCGACCCTGTTGACAAATCTAATTACCACCTGACCATATTATGTAAGAATCATACCGGTTATCAGAACCTGGTTAAATTGGTTACCCACGCAAACATTGAAGGTTATTACTATAAGCCCAGGGTAGACAAAAAACTTTTAACTAAATACAAAGAAGGCCTGGTTGTCCTTTCCGGTTGCGCCCAGGGTGAATTAGGAAGACTTATTCTGGAGAATCGCTACGAAGACGCCACAGAAGCAGCAAAATGGTATCAGGAAACTTTCCCCAACTTCTATATTGAAATTCAAAGACATCCCATTGCAGAAGTAGAAAAAATTAATGAGGAGTTACTCAAATTAGCTTCCGAATTAAAAATTCCCCTGGTTGCCACCAATGATGTTCATTACATTAAGAAGGAAGATGCTTATATACATGACGTCCTTTTGTGCATCGGCACAAATTCTTCCATAAACGATGAGAAGCGCTTAAAAATGGCAGGTGACTTCTTTTACCTTAAAAGTGTGAAGGAAATAGAAGAGCAGTACAAGGATTTGCCTGAAGCTATAAATAATACGGAAGTTATCGCCGATTTATGCAATTTAGAGATTGAATTCGAAAAACCACACCTTCCCCAAATTGATTTGCCGCCCGGCAAAACTTCACAATCATATCTATCCATGCTGTGCTGGCGAGGTTTCAAGGAGCGTTTCCCAACCGCAGATACTGAAGCCGAAAAACGCTTGGCATATGAGTTGGATGTCATTGAAAAAACACAATTTGCCGATTATTTCCTGGTTGTACATGATCTGGCATCTTTTGTGCGTAAAAAAGGTATTTATTTTGGTGTGCGCGGTAGCGCAGCAGCAAGTTTAGCGCTGTATTGCCTCTGTATAACAGATATCAATCCCCTCACTTATAAGTTAGTCTTCGAACGCTTTTTAAATATCGAGCGGCGGGAAATGCCTGATATTGACCTGGATTTTCAGGATGATCGACGAGATGAAATAATTGATTATGTCAATCAGAAATACGGCATTGATCATGTTGCGCAGATAATCACGTTTGGAACTCTTGGAGCGAGAGCTGCAGTTAGAGATGTTGGCAGAGCATTGGGTTTAAACTACGGTACCGTAGATCAGGTAGCCAGGTTTATTCCCGTTCGTCCCAATATAAGACTTGATGAGGCCATGCTTGAAGTAAAAGAGCTCCAGGAAATGTACAGCGCTGATGAATTAATCAAAAAGCTGATTGATACCGCCAGGAGAGTGGAGGGTATATCCCGCCATTCAAGTACTCATGCGGCCGGAGTAGTAATTTCCAGAGAGCCCCTGACGCAGTATCTACCGTTGCAGAGGGCTAGTAAAGATGGTAATCACAACTCTGTTATGACCCAGTTCTCTATGGAGAATGTAGCCAAGCTGGGACTTCTCAAACTGGATTTTCTCGGATTAGCAAACCTTACGCTACTGGCGAAGACCACAGATGTTATCTGGGAAAATCATAGCATTAAAATTGACTTGTTGAATATACCTTTAGACGATACCAAGACTTTTAGCTTATTGGCCTCCGGTGAAACTACCGGTATATTTCAATTGGAAAGTCCGGGTATGCGACGTTACATTAAAGAACTAAAACCGACTAAATTTATGGATATCTCGGCTATGGTAGCTCTCTACAGACCGGGACCCATGGAGCACATTCCCACCTTCATCAAAGCCAAACACGGCCTGGAATCGGTTCAGTATCCGCACCCGGACCTCATACCTATCCTTGAGGATACTTATGGTGTCATCGTATATCAAGATCAGGTACTTTTCATAGTTCAGACCTTTGCCGGATATAGCCTTGGGCGGGCGGATATTATCCGCAAAGCAATGGGCAAGAAAATTGCCGAAGTAATGAAAAAGGAACGAATTAATTTTATCGAGGGAGCCAAAAAGAAGGGATATACCGAAGCAGAAGCTAATGATATATTTGCTCTAATTGAACCGTTTGCGGGTTATGCGTTTAATAAAGCTCACAGTGTCAGTTATGCCCGCATAGCATATGAGACAGCGTACCTGAAAGCAAATTATCCAATCGAGTACATGACCGCCTTCTGTAATACATATTATGATAAAACTGAAAGACTTGTGTCTGCCATCGCGGAATGTCGTCGTATGAGCTTACCAGTACTAGAACCTGATATTAATCATAGTTATGCCCATTTCACCATTGAGCCCTGCAATGCGCATAAAGGAATACGATTCGGTTTATCATCCATAAAAAACGTTGGAACTTCGGCGGTTGAACCTATCATATCCGCCCGCTCGCAGGGAGGCGAATTTAAATCGATAGAAGATTTTTGTAGACGGGCGGATCTCCGCTATGTTAATAAAAAAGTCATGGAAAGCCTGATAAAAGTTGGCGTGTTTGATAGTCTGGGGCAGCGCGGGGCTTTATTATCTGCCCTTGATCGAATAGTATCACTTTCTCATCGTGAGCAGCGTCAAAAGGAAACCGGCCAGTCAAGTATGTTCGATATTTTTGGGACAAGCGTCTCGGTTCCTTTGCCTTCCTTGAATCTTGAGCAGTATGACGTCACGTTACAGGAAAAACTTGTTTGGGAAAAGGAACTCCTTGGTGTGTATTTCTCAGAGCACCCGCTTTCAGCTTTAGCATCCAAACTGGCGGAACACACTACTGTGTTATGCGGTGAAATCAATACTGATATGGTTGGAGAACGTGTAATAGTTGCAGGCATGGTTACATCAGTAAGACATATTACGACCAAGAACAATCGTCCCTTTGTTGTCGCAACTCTTGAAGACATCAATGGAAGCATTGAAATAACAGCATGGTCCGAAGTATACACACAAACACAAGAATTGTGGATCGAAGGCAATATCCTTCTCATCGAAGGCAGTGTGAAGTCCAGAGAGGATCGTATTACTATAAACTGCTTTAAAGTACGTCGCTATGAACCGGATTCAGAAACTAATAACCACCCCAAAACAATTCAGAATATAGCCCCAACAAAAAATCTCGTTATTAATATAACTCAGAGTAATAACGCTGAAAAAGACTTACTGCAATTGGAGCATATTATACAAATTTTGAAAAAATATCCAGGAAAGGATAATGTTCAATTCACTATTCACAGCAATGAAAAAATCACCAAAATGGAATTGCCTCAGTTAAAAGTAGATTATAGTAACGGGCTGATAAACGAATTAAATTTAATATTGGGACATTAATCAAACTACACAATATCAGGACTGCTTGCTATTTGTCTTCTATGAATTCCCTTATATAGCTGTTGACCAAATCAGGTCTCTCCGCAACAACCCAGTGAGATGCATCGGGAACCCGCCTGATCTTGAGATCGATTACAAATTGCTCCAGTCCCTCTATGCATCCGGTTAATAATGCAGTATCTTTTTCACCCCATATAACAAGAGTGGGAACCGTCAATTTAGGCAGCGAGTCGCCAACGGCCGGTTTTAATAAAGCCTGATCAGGATGCTCCAGAGCATCAACATTAGCAGCTCTATAATAGTTCAATCCACCTGTTAAAGAGCCGGGTTGCGACCAGCATTTAATATACTCATTTAAATCTTCCTTGCTCATAACACCCTGCCTCAAAATGTCCCCGAAAGCCATATTTATCAAAAACGAATAATTATCGTCCGATAGCTTTTTTTCAGCTTGCGGACTACGGAACATCAATATATAGACACTTGCTTTGCGCTGTTGCGGATTGTTGCGGAGTTCTCTCGCAAAAGTAGCCGGATGAGGCGCGTTAATTATCACCAGCTTCTCCAGGTATTGTGGATAAAAAATGGCAAAAGACCAGGCAACAGCACCACCCCAATCATGTGCAACCAGCACGAATTTCTTATGCCCGAGGTATTCAGCTAGCTGTTTGATGTCTTCCATTAGCATTTTTGGCTTATACTGGCCAACGTCTTGAGGTTTTGATGATAGGTTATATCCTCTCATGTCAGGTGCTACCGCCTGGTAATCCTTCCCAAACTCGTTCAGTTGATTCTTCCACATATACCAGAACTCAGGGAAACCGTGTAAAAACAAAATCAGCTTCCCCTCGCCATTGCTGGCATAATGTAGTTTTACTCCGTTAATTGAGGCATAAGCATGATTGTACATCTGGAACCTCCGCTTTATGTGACTACAGGAAAAGCAGGATTGGCACCCATAATATCGACGCCTTCCAGCCGAAGAAGCACGCGTTTGATATCGGCTACACTCGATTTGGCGCTAAAACCACCAGTTTTTCCGCTATGATAAATTACTCTGTGGCAGGGGATGATCACAGGTAATGGATTCCTCGCCAGTGCTTGCCCTACAGCTCTTGACGCATTGTCATTTCCAATCTGCGATGCCACCCAGCGATAACTTCTAACTTGCCCTCGCGGTATATTCATGATGGCCTTCCATACGGAACGTTGGAAAGCTGTAGCACTTGATAAATCCAGCTGACAATCAAAATGAACTGGTTTGCCGTCAAAATAGGATTTTATCTTATAAATCAAATCCCCTGGATAATCGCGATTTACGAACCTACCTTCTTTAGCAACGAGCAATTGTTTTTTAACATTATCCTGCTTGGCAACGGGCAATACTAAACGTCTCAGTCCTGCTTCTGAATATTCCAACCCAACCCAGCCTGCCTTCGTTCGAAATATCGAATAATACATCCTGTGCTCCCCATACCATATTTTATTTGTCTATTATAATGGCAGCCAGTTGATTCTTATAGATATCGAATGACAAAGGATCGAATAGAATGAAAACTACCAGTTCCAGTGTTGTTGTATTTCGTGTTAAGTAATCGGCGGTAGCATTTAACGCAATCTGCGCGGCTTCATCAGGCGGATATCCATAAGCACCCGCACTTATAGCTGGAAAGGAAATGCTTGTTAAACCTTTAGATGTAGCTAATGTCAAACATTCGGTATAGCATTTTGTGAGTATCTCCGGTTCACCAGTTCTACCACCATGCCAGACAGGTCCTACGGTATGTATGACATATTTAGCAGGTAAATGGCCCCCGGTAGTGATTACAGCTTTACCCGCTGCCAACTTCCCTATTTGTGCAATAATGATTTTGCACTCATTCACAATTGCGGGTCCACCCGCCCGGTGAATTGCCCCGTCTACTCCACCGCCACCCATAAGACCTGAGTTTGCTGCGTTTACAATTGCGTCTGTTCTCTGTCTTGTTATGTCACCTTGAATCAATTGTAATTTTGTATTGTCTATCGTAATCTCATCCATCTACCCTTCACCAGTCATTAAATTCTCAGGCAACTTCAGGCTGAATCAGTCCGTACCTGCCGTCTTTTCTGCGATAAATAACGTTTACTGTATTATCATCCATATTTAAAAAAAGGAAAAAATCGTGCCCCAAAAACTCCATTTGATCCACAGCCTGGTTGGTCGTCATAGGTTTTATGATAAATCGCTTCGATTTTACAAGCTCCATTTCTTTATTAAATTCGATATCTGCCGGAGTTTCTATATTTGATGTCTGTTTTATTGACTCCGATGCTCTACCTTTACTTATCTCGTATTTCTTTTTATATTTTGTTACAAGCCGCTCCATAACTTCCGTAACGGTGTCTATAGACGCACGTATGCTTTCAGCTTTATGTTCCCCTCTTATAATAAATCCATTAACATTCAGAGTAACTTGCGCTGTATAAATGTGCTGACGAGATTTGGATTTCTCTGCAGCTAATTCCATCTTCGCCATAGTTATATTACTTAAGTATTTGGATAGCTTACTAATCTTGGCTTCGGCGTATTTCTTAATATCGTCCGTAATACTTAAATTCCTTGTGACCACCTGTACTTGCATGAATAAATCTCCTGGTATTAAATTTCTCTTGCCAGGGTAAATCCTAAAACGTGTTTTGCCCCGGCTTTCTTCAATTTGTCTGCACACGCTTCAAGAGTCGCACCTGAGGTACAGACATCATCAATGAGTATTACTTGTTGATCTACGATCCCTTTATTTAAGCAAGAAAAAGCGTCTTTCACATTTTCTCTACGCATATTCACATTTGTCGTTCTTGCTTGAGGCTGACTATCCTTGATACGCAATAGACAATTTAATACGGGCAAGTCAACAAGCCTGGCAAATTCATCAGCCAATAATCCCGACTGGTTATATCCCCTTTCTCTAAGTCTTCTGCTATGTAGCGGAACCGGAACTACGATACTACCCGATATTTTGTTTTCGTTAATATAGTCTGCCATATACTTTGCCAGACACGCTGCTATAGCTTTCAAGTTATAGTATTTCAGTTCGTGTATGGCAGTTCTAATCATACCGTTAAAAATAAAAACAGATCTAATAGAATCTATGCCACCTTGCTTTTTCCAGCAAGCCGGACAATAGATACTACTAGATTCCGGCTTCCCGCATTTTTGACATATGGGAGGTAGTAGACGCGGTAGCTTTTTCGAACATTGATCACAAATAAAGTCGCCGGCTTTTCCACAACCGATACATTGACGCGGAAAGAAAAAGTCGGTAACTATTTCTGCGAGTTGTTTTAACCGTCCGGTCAAAACAGACTCCCCACTATATATTTAGCTAATGATCCCGATACTTATACGGCTCTAGTGCGACCGAAGCGTATGACTGGCTCCGCTAAAAATTGGCTCGTTCAAATATATATCCCCGTTCCTGATTTTCAGGTTAAACCCGCATTCAGGATTGGTGCATACCCAAGCTTTATAGTGTATCGCTGCCCCTTGGCTTCCGAAATCGGACAGCGGAACCAAATCACCGACCTTACATTTTAAGCACTTTGGAAAGGAATAGTTTTCCACTATTTTTCCACCTCCTCCAAGGATGAATAAAGTATAGCATTAAATAAATTTCCATAGCAAATTATATCAATCTCAAACATCTGCAAATTAACAAAAGCCGCAAATCATGGAAATTTGAACTCTGCTAATTTACTATAAACAGCACCTCCCGGGAATAGCTTACTCCGCATGAGGAATAACTTTTCAACCCTTATCACATGACTCGGTCCGAATCTAACACCCTTAATTAACTCGCCGAATTCCCATCTTTCATTTGGAAAACAATCCTCCTTTAATCTGGCTAAAGTCAAGTGAGGAGTGAAAGGGCGTTTTTCAGGTGTAAAGCTTCGCTTAGATAGGGATCTGTCAACGTCCTGCTGCAACTTTTGAAGTGAGGAAACATCCCCGCTCAGACCTAGCCAAAGCACGCGGACTTTATTTAGGTTGGGGAAAACTCCTATTTCAGAAGTATTGATAACAAATGATTTACTCGAACCAACAATGGGTATTAGCAGCCCTTTGATATCGTCAATTTGTTTGTAACTCACATTACCTAAAAATTTCAACGTTATATGAATACCATCAGGAGATACCCATTTAACGAAATTATGCTTGGGTAACTTTAAAGTTGCCTGAAAATTCTTTAACCTTATTTTTAACTCGTCAGGCAATTCAATAGCTATAAAAGATCTGATCTGCTCGTCCATTGCCTATTTTTGCTCCAGTCCTAGCAGGTTTTCCGCATTTCGATGATAAATATTTTCCTTATCAATATCAGTAAGTTCAACCGTGTTGATTTGAGAAATAATCCTTTGTGGACTAATCAACGGCCAATCACTGCCAAAAATGATTTTTTCACTACTCGTAATATTGGCTACACTGGTAAACACTTGCTGTTTGTAAAGAAATGGTGTCGCAGCCGTATCATAATAAGTATTTAATAGAATTGAAGCAACCTCGGGCATTAGCTCATAGAAAGGTAGTCCTCCACCCCAGTGAGCTAACACTACATGCAATTTGGGGAACATTGCGATGAAAGGATAAAGATTTTGTGGTGTTGTATTACCTTTACCCTGATATCCGTGTCCCACAGGTTCAGAGGCATGTAGTGAAAGAATAAGGTTATTATTAATGGCCATATCCATTAATGGTTGTATTCTAGCATCGCATAAATTGAATCCCTGTACATCAGGACGTAACTCTCCTATACCTTTAATGCCGGATTTACAGCACCTCTCAATTTCCCTGATAGCTTTATCCATATCCAGCGGTTGAACAGCACAGAAACCGACTAACCTATTCGGATACCTGGCGATACACTCCAAGATATAGTCATTACTCTCAACACATAATTCGTGCTTTAGCCATCCGATATTTAACAGCACCGATTTATCAATTTCACACTCGTCCATACTGCTGATAAGTTCTTCAATGGCGCTAAGCTTTGCATTGGATTGCGAATAAAGCAAACCGAAGCACGAATCATTGGAGCAATATTCATCTCGATTCTGCCTGATTCGCGGTGAAAAAACGTGGGTATGAAAATCTATTATCACAGTTAGAATTATAATCTACTGGATTCTTGTTCTCAACGTATTATCAGGTTCTCACTCAATTAAAGAAATATGATAGACACATTTATATGATGTAGCTTATAATAAACTGAACTCAAGTACATATGTAAAAATTTTATTAGTAACTCTTATACACATGAGTGATTATTCTACCAGTGAACTTGAAGGCATTGCCAGGAAATTACGATACGATGTAATAAAGATGATTTCCCAGGCAGGTAGCGGTCATCCCGGTGGATCTCTATCCGCTGCCGATATAGTGACGGCGCTGTATTTTAAAATCATGCGTCACGATCCGAAAAGACCCGGGTGGCCGGAGCGCGATCGCTTTGTGCTGAGTAAAGGTCATGCCGCCCCCATTTTGTACGCGGCACTTGCTCAATGCGGTTATTTCCCCTCTGAATGGCTTTCGACTTTGAGAAAGGCAGGTACCTGCCTTCAGGGTCATACAGACAGCACGCTCACACCCGGGGTAGATGTCTCAGCGGGCTCTCTTGGCCAGGGTTTATCCGTTGGTATTGGGATGGCGCTGGCCGCCAAGATCGATAAAAAGGATTATCAAACATACGTGCTATTGGGTGATGGAGAGTGCCAGGAAGGGCAAATATGGGAGGCCGCCATGTTTGCACCTAACTATAAACTCGATAATTTAACGGCAATAGTAGACTATAACGGTATCCAGCTGGATGGATTCACCAAAGATGTTATGAACCTTGAGCCGTTTCTGGAAAAATGGCGGGCTTTTAAATGGGAGGTCATTGAAATTGATGGGCATGACATGAAACAGGTAATAGGATCATTAGAGACTGTCAAGAATATTAAGGACAAACCAACAGTGTTGATTGCCCATACGATAAAGGGCAAAGGCGTTAGTTTTATGGAAAACAATGTCGATTTCCACGGTAAAGCTCCAAACAAATCGGAAACTGATATTGCGCTTAAAGAACTATCATGACGAATTACGCCGACTTATCATCTCGTGAAGCTTATGGCAAAGTGCTGGTGGAACTTGGTCAAAATAATAATGATATCATCGTGCTGGATGCGGATCTTTCCAGATCCACAATGACCAAGTTCTTTGCCCAGGCATTTCCGGAGCGATTTATTCAGTGCGGCCTGGCCGAGCAAAATATGATCAGCATCGCGGCGGGACTTGCTTCCTGCGGTAAAATACCATTTGCCAGTACATTTGCCGTATTCGCCTCCAACCGCTGTTTTGACCAGGTTCGCATGTGCGTTGCTCAACCAAAAACGAATGTAAAAATAGTTGCCACACACGGGGGCATAACTGTTGGTGGAGACGGTTCTTCACACCAGGCGATAGAGGATATTGCGCTGTACTGCTCACTACCCAACTTTACGGTGATAGTACCATCGGATTCAATCGAAACTGTGGAAGTCATCAAAACTGCGATTACCACTAAAGGACCCTTTTATATCAGGCTGGGCCGCCCCAAAACCCCCGTTATCTATAACAAGGGGTGTTCATTTAAATTAGGTAAAGCAGATATCTTGAAAGACGGGCGAGTAGCCACCATAATAGCCACAGGCATTATGGTGGCTAAAGCTTTAGAAGCTGCCGAAAAACTGAGCCAGTCAAGTATCAATTGCCGGGTGCTCAATATGTCCACGCTTAAACCGATCGATGATCAGGCAATCATAGAAGCGGCACGCATAACCGGGGCGATCATAACTGCCGAGGAGCATTTACTCCATGGCGGTCTCGGGAGTATGGTTGCACAAGTGCTAGCGAATAATATGCCGGTGCCTATGTTATCACTGGGAATAAATGACACGTACTGCAAATCAGGCAACCCGGAAGAGCTTCTCGCGATCCATGGATTAACTTCGGATAATATCGAGAGGGCTGTGAAAGACGTTCTTACCAGAAAAATCGTTAAATAGATAGCCGCAACGATGTATTATTAATTAGTCCATTGGAAAAAATGTTAATATTATGTAAATATCGTGGCAAAATATTTTAGTACGATGAGCAGAGAACTGAAAATAGCGCTTCAGAATAAAGAGAAAGCGGAGCTTTTTCTAGCTAATCTTGAAAAGTTACGTCATGACAATGCTATTAAAGAAGCTTCCTATACTATTTTAAAAGCCGAATACTCTGTTACCTTAAAGCATGCCCTGTCTAAAATAGACTCGATAAAGCAGGAGTTGAATAAAAGCCTGCAAACACGAATTCATGAACTCGATGTCTATAAACAGGAGCTGGGGCACCTTGAAGCCAGGTTTAAGGTCGGCCAATTCTCCGCCGATACATATTTAAAGCTTGCCAAAAACCCCAGAAAGAAAGTAGCTGATTTAGCAGATCAAGTGTCTTATCTCAATTCTCTGATTGGTTCTACACGGTCATCTGATATCCCCGTTTCAGAAAATGCAGGAATAGGCTCATTTCTCCCGTTTTTGGGTAAAATATTCAAATCACGAGGAGAACCGTTAGAGAGTCCTGACCTTTTAATTCCCGCTTTCGAATCCGAAGAGTCCGCGGTTAAAATGGAAAGCCGCAATCCTCCTGATACTACAAACGTTTCAAATCTGTATATCCTACCTGACAGGGTGTTGCCTGGAAGCTCAGTTGGTATAATCGCAACTATTACCAATACTGGCCCCGAAATTGTCTCACATAAAACAGAATTCAAGATCAACAATATTACTCAGTCGATCAACGACGTCGTTCTCAATCCCGGACAAAGTGAAGAGATAACTTTTATGATGACCGCCGGCGTTCCTGGAGAATATTTTATTTCAGTCGATAATATTATGGGTACGTTGCATGTGTTACCCGCTTCTAATCCAAGTGTAACTACGATATGAAATCTCGCATACTGGCAATTCTCATAGCTGTTCTTGTCCTTGGATTGCTGGCTGCCATTGCCATGTACAGCAACCTGGCTATTTACATTTCAATCATAGCCATTGGACTCGCGCTCGCCCTGCAGAAATACGTTGCCAGCTATTTTGGTTACTTTATCATCGTTTTCTCCAACATGCTGCATGTTGGCGACAGAATACGTATTGGCGCGTATAAAGGTGATGTCCGTCACATCGGGATATTCTACCTGACGCTGGATGAAGTTGGAGAGGATGAAAAACTGGGTGGAGAGCTTACAGGCAAAATCTTGCACATTCCGAATCTAATTGTTTTGGACCAGCCTGTACTTAATTTCTCCAAGGGCTGTATTAAGGACCATAAAGTAATGCAATGCGACTACATCTTTGATGAGATAAGAATTCCGATTTCGCTGGATAGTGATATCAAGAAAGCCGCCAGGCTGCTTGAAGATATAATTAATGCTGAAGACGAGCAGTATCTGGTCAAATCAAAAGAGGCCTTTGCGGATAATTACCCCACTTTCCTTCGTGAAGCTGAAACCAACCGCAGGGTTTTAATACACATTGAACCCGATAAAATTTGGCTCAAGGGCAAATTCGTGACTCCCTACCGGTTAAGGAATGAATTGAGGACTACGATGTATCTAAAGTTCCTCGAACACATCGGCAAAGACACGGGTATCTGTCTCACATGATTTCTCCGCGATCGTAAAGAAAGCAATCCAGTGCATTCGAAGTGGTATATTGAAATAGGAAGAGGGGTTGGTGCCGAGGGAGGGACTTGAACCCACA
>JAPLHI010000200.1 GCA_026389695.1 Chloroflexota bacterium | reverse complement strand
GCGTAGCGACGTGGCTATCTAAGCGATCATGTTGAGCCCAGAGATTACCACGGGACTACGTTCCTCGTAATGACAGGTGTACGCACCGGTACCACGCTTTGCTGATGATAACACGCGCATATTGGGGTTTTGAAATTTGGGTTTGTTTAGAGTTTAGAGTTCAATATTCCGGTGCCAGTCACCCGCCCTCGGGTGACTGGGGAGGTCGCCTGTGGGCAGGCGACCCTCACTCAAATTTAATGCAAACTGGCGCACCTGAAGGTACGCCCCTACAAGATCTATTGAACTCTAAAGGGAACGTCTATTTTCTCTTCGCCGTTAAGAAAGATTTTTACCTGGTACTTGCCCCTGGGGAATGGATCTGTTTTGCGAATCAAGGAGGCAACAACAGGGCTCGTACCCTGAACTTTTTGTATGTCTTCATTTATTTTAAGGTCGGCTGTATCATCCTGTGCGCTCTTGACAAGAATCCACTGTATTTTGACTTCCGTATCGGCGGGGGCATTGTTCACCTTAACATGGCAGTTAATAGCCTCTATGCTGGCGGCGAAGCTGTTCGTCATATCAATGGTCGCGTTTTCAGAGCCCTTCATAGCGAAGGTAACCGCCTCGGTCAGGTAGGGTCCCGGGATATCGGCGCTGTCAACCACCTTAAAAGGCACGCTTAGCTGCTCTTTATCATCAACCAGCAATTTGACAGCATACTCACCGATGGGAAATCGTGTACCGGCCTTGGGGCTGACGGCAAAAGCCACATAATCCAGCCCTTCCGTCTTGAGACTGCCCCCGGCAAACACTTTATCGGTTACACCCTGCATCTCCCCTTTGACATATATCCAGTTTGCCTTGATAACGGTGCCGAATTCCGCGCCCTGCATTTTGGCCGTGCAAAAGATCATGCCGGCGTTATTCGGCAATGTATCAAGTTTATCCAGGGGTTTGTTGGTATCCTCGTCGATACACGTGCAGATGACCGGCTCACTGAAGGTAGCTGCAGAACCCGCTGCCTCACCCTGCACCTTAAAGGAAACCGATTGAACGAATTTATCATTAATATATAACTTGATGGCATAGTCGCCACGGGGTAGCAATGTTTCCGACCGCGTAAAGCCAAATGCCACATATGGCTTATCGGCTGTTATCGTCTCCGTGCCAATGAGGTAATCCTTCAGCCCTGCCTCGTCACTATTGATAACCATCCATTCGCCCTTAATTTTAGGTTTAGTTGCGGCATCAGACAGCTTGACCGAGCAGTAGATGGTTTTAACATCGGGCGCAAATGTATCTGAAATCAATCCGGGCTGTCCTGACTGAGAAATACTGTGGCAGGTAACAGCCTGCTCGATCACAGGTGTACCGGTACATCCTGATAGTGGAGCAGCCAATATAATCAGTATCAATATAACAAATAATGATAATAATGTTGCCTTATTTATTTTCATGGGGAAAAACTCTCCTTAAAGTATTTATCCTGTATTTTCGTTCTGGTACTTCCCGCTGTAGCCCTGCGCTACACCGCGGCTCAAGCTGAAGAAAACCAGTTGCAAAATCCTGGCGTTTTTATGCAGTCTGAATCCGTGTGTATTATACACGACGAGCAGCGATTGCGACCTTCCTGAATAGCCGGCATCCCAAACCGCGCTGTGGATGCTGACACCGCAGCGGTTGAGGCTCGATCTCGGCCTGGCCAGCGCCATAATATCCACAGGAAGATTTACTACCTCGTTAAAAGTGACCAGGTAAGCCCCC
>JAPLHI010000085.1 GCA_026389695.1 Chloroflexota bacterium | reverse complement strand
AATTTATATTGATCTGGCGCCGAGCAATCTGGTAATTCCTCAGAAAAAAGGAGCTTATGCTAAGGTGACAGCGAAGGTAGTGAATGAAGGCAGCGACGTGTATCTGATAGGTAAAAAAGTCGAATTTTAAGAGAGGTGACCTTGAATATTCTGGGTCTGGCAACGAAAAATTTATTACGAAGACGCGTTCGTACGATTTTAACTATAACGGGCGTGGCCATTGCAATAGCAGTTCTTTTCAGCCTGTTATCTTTTAATGCGGGCTATGAGCGCCAGTTAAGCGGTGAACTGGGCAGCCTTGGTATAAACATGCTGGCTGTTCCCAAAGGCTGCCCTTATGAAGCGGCCTCCTTGATTATACATGGTGGTGTAATACCCAAGTACCTGTCAGTTGATGACGTTGCACAGGTGAAGAATGTAGACGGTATAGAAGTCGCCAGTCCCATGTTGCTCCACCAGTTTTTTAAGGATGACAAACCTCATATAGTTTATGGCGTCAATATCGCTGACCAGAAAATATTGAAACCCTGGTGGGAGGTTGAAGGCAGATATTTCGCAGAAGGCGAGGAGAATGTCATGATCGTAGGCAGGAGCCTCGCTGAAAAAGAGAACTTGAAAGTCGGGCAGGTATTGAATTTTGGACCTTCAGGAGTTCCCACTACAATCGTAGGTATTCTTGAACGTACGGGTGCTCAGGACGATGAATTTCACTTCCTTTCATTATCCAATGCACAGAAGCTATTCGGCAAAGAAGGCCAGATTACGACTATAGCTATAAAAGTGACAGATATATCAAAGGTACCGGCAATATCTAAGAAGCTGGAGGAAATACCCGATATCCAGGTAGTTACGATGACTCAGGTGCAGGGTACGATCATGAGCCTGGTTGGTTCTGCCCAGACATTGCTTTTTTCCGTGATAATCATTGCCTTATTCATCAGCGCTGTAGGAATCATCAATACCCTGATAATGTCGGTTAACGAGAGAATCAGAGAGTTCGGCATGATGAAAGCAGTCGGAGCTTCGGGTTGGGACGTTGCCGGATTGATCGTTTTGGAGACTCTCATTATTACGCTGATAGGATGTATGGTCGGACTGGTATTCTCTATAGCAGGTTCCAAACTGGTCGAGGGATTTGTCCGGGGAGCAATACCGTATTCACCTTCCGGTAATTTAATTAGCATCGATCCGTGGCTGATACTGGTGTGTGTTGCCTTTTCGTTGGTGATCGGGCTATTGTGCTCCGTTTATCCGGCGATCAAAAGCGCAAGATTAACCCCCATGGAAGCAATGAGGAGTGATCTGGAATGAGTACAGAGTTGATAACCGCGAAAACGTTGAGCAAGGAGTATAAAAGGGGAAGTGAGCAAGTCCATGCCCTGAAGAAAGTCGATTTATCTATCAAAGATGGTGAATTTATTTCCATAGTCGGACCCTCGGGGTCAGGCAAGTCAACCCTGCTATATTTACTCGGACTCCTGGATAGCCCTTCTAAGGGCAGTATTACTATCAGAGGAAAAGAAACAAGCGGGCTTGAGGAGCGGGAACTGGTAAAATTGCGCAGGGAAAATATAGGATTTGTATTCCAGCAATTTCTTCTGCTTCCCACTTTAAATGTCCGCGAAAATATGGAGCTTCCATTACTTTTCAGCAAGAAAAACGGTAAACCTGAAAAGATTACAGAGATAATCGATATGCTTGGTTTATCTCATCGCGAGAAGCACCTTCCGCATCAGTTAAGCGGTGGTGAGATGCAGAGGGTAAGTATAGCCCGCGCGCTGATTAATCAGCCGAAGATATTAATGGCGGATGAACCTACGGGGAACCTTGATTCGGCAACCGCTGAAAAGATATATGAGATCTTCAAGAAGCTGAATCAAGCCGGACTTACGTTGATTGTTGTAACGCACAATATGGAATTGGCCACGATGGCGCACAGAGTGATAAAACTGAAGGATGGAGAGATTTCCAGTAGCTAAACCGCTGAGATTATTTGTTGATTAAACCAACGCCGGATTGTATTATAATCTCACAGTATATTTAACAAGGAGATTGTATGCTACCGGAATTGGGCAAGCTTGACAGGGCGACCTTCGATAAGATAATTCTATCCAGATTGGGAAAAGCCGATAAATCGGTTATTGTCGGCCCCATGCATGGTGTGGATGCGGCAGTGATTGAATTGCCTGATGGGAATGTCATGGTAATCGCCGAAGATCCCACGTTTGGAATGCCGGTGATCATGCCGCATTTCGGGTGGGCTATTGTGCATATTTGCGCCAGCGATGTTGCCGTGCTTGGCGTAAAGCCAAGATACCTTACTATTTGCCTCATGTTTCCTCCGGGAACCAAAGAGAATGTGGTGGAAAATATCTGGAAGGAAGTTGACGAAGAGTGCAAGAAATTAGATATCGCCATAGTAGGTGGGCATACCGGCATGTATCCCGGAATACCCTACCCGCTGAACGGTGGCTGCACAGTTATCGGCCTGGGAACAAAGGAGCAAATTACACCGGCATCGAATGCAAAGGCAGGTGACAGGGTCTTGATTACCAAAGGACCTGCAATTGAAGCTACGGGAATATTAGCATACCAGGCGGAGAAGAAGCTTACCAAAAAGCTGGGCAAAGCTACAGTGGAAAAAGCCAAGAAATATTTCTTTGAAATGACGGTGGTCAAAGATGCTTTGTTAGCAGCCCCGCTGGCTCACGCTATGCACGATGCTACAGAGGGTGGGCTGTTAAACGGCGTCTATGAAATAGCGGCTGCCTCAAAAACAGGCGTGACTTTGTATGAAGAGCGCATCGTAGTGCCTGATGAAATCGGGGCGGTCTGCGATTACTTCAATATTGAGCCATTAATTTCAATCAGCGAGGGCACCTTGGTTCTGACAGCGTCGCCTGAAAACAGTAAAAAAATCATTACAAAGCTGAAGAAAAATGGAATTGCAGCCTGGGATGTGGGGGAGATTACTATGGGGAAAAGAGTCATTGTACGGAAGGGCGGCAAGACTGAAAAATTAGAACCTGTTGCTGTAGACCCGTTCTGGGCTGCGCATTTCAGTACTCTGGAAGGTTAACTAATGGGAAATAAAGATCTTTCGCCAGTAATTTTGGGCAACCTTGTACAGGCGGTGGGGATGCTGCAGAAAAGCAGAGATTTTTCCTGCCTCATGCCTGAGGTAAGAGTGAATATTGTGCATGCGCTACCCGGCGCGGAAAGTGGAAAGGAAGTAGCTGCCATTGACGGCAGGATTACTGTTGTCCGTGGCTATCCGTTTGCCGCCGGCCTGCCTGCATGGGGTGCATCTGATCATATGGCGAGATTAATTATTGAAGTACGCAAATATAAACCTGAAATTAGCGCAGGGATTAATTTTAAGTGCGATAAGCAGATAATTGAAATTGTAAAAAAGTATGCCAGGGAAAGGAAATTATCTTTTGGTAAGATTGACAGGACAAGGGAGCCCGAAGAAGTATCGACCGAGGACGGCAGCTCCATGCCCTGGAAAATAAAATATCTTGTTGAGCGTTATGGTGAAATCCCGGCCCTGTTTTATGAGGGAGAAGGCTGGGGTAAAGAGCCTTTATTTGTAGCGCTTGGAAACACAGCAGTAGAAGTTGCCGGTATGGCTATAGAAATTGCCAGAAGATACAGGATGACGGCTGTCTAGTTCAGTATGAACTAATAATAGTATAAAAATAAGATGACTCAAGACAAAGACCTGGAATTGATTGAAAGGATTCTTTCTCTGAAACAGAAGCGGAATGCTGTCTTGCTTGTGCATAATTATCAGCGTCCGGAAGTGCAGGCTATAGCGGATTTTTTAGGTGATTCCTTAGAGTTGAGCCAAAAGGCCGCTGATACTGAAGCTGATGTGATTGTGTTTTGCGGAGTACATTTCATGGCGGAAACAGCTTCAATCATCAATCCGGGTAAAGTTGTTCTGCTTCCCGATGCTCATGCCGGATGCCGTATGGCAGACATGATCACAGCGGAAGCATTGAAGAAGAAAAAGAAAGAATTGCCGGATGCCAAAGTGGTCTGCTATGTTAATTCCACAGCCGAAGTCAAAGCGGAATCCGATATTTGCTGTACATCTGCGAACGCAGTCAGAATTGTGCAAAGCCTGGGTGAAGCAGAAGTCATTTTCGTGCCCGACCAGTATCTTGGTTATTATGTAGCTACCAAACTGAAGCGGCAGATGATTTTGTGGCCCGGATATTGCCCTACACATGTCAAAATTCAGCCTGAAGATATACTCAGGGAAAAGCAGAAACATCCTGGTTCCATAGCCCTGGCACACCCGGAATGCACACCTGAGGTGACCAATGTTGCAGACGAGGTACTCAGCACCGGTGGTATGATAAAGTTTGCTAAGCAAACTGAAGTCAATACACTGATAATAGGCACTGAGATAGGGATTATACATAGATTAAAAAAAGAAAATCCGGGCAAAACCTTTATACCGGCGACTAGGGAGGCTATATGCCCGAATATGAAAAAGATTACATTGGAAAAAGTATTATGGGCACTGGAAGATATGCAGCCACAGGTAAAAGTACCCGAAGATATCAGGCTACGAGCATATGGTGCGGTCCAAAGGATGCTCGGAATTTGACACATTTGTATAAATTGGTGGTGTAAATGATGAGGAAGGTCTATATGGATCATGCAGGGGCAATGCCTCTATTACCCGAAGTTCGCGAGGCAATGTTGCCTTATCTGAATGAGATATTTGGTAATCCGCAATCGCTGCATGCATGGGGTGATGGGGCCAGGGAAGCCGTGGAAGAGGCGCGTGAAAAGGTTGCTTCCCTGATCGGCGGTAGTGCTGAGGAAATTATCTTTACTGCCAGCGGGACCGAAGCTAACAATCTGGCTATTAAAGGGTTGGCCAGAGCAAGAGCGGATAAGGGGAAACATATAGTTATTTCAGCAATTGAGCATTTTTCAGTGATGAATTCCGCGCGTACCCTGCAAAAGGAGGGTTTTGAGGTTACGCTGGTACCCGTTGACGGGTATGGGGTCATAGATCCGGATGAAGTATCCCGCAATATAAGGAATGATACAGTTCTCGTATCCATCATGCACGCGAATGGGGAAGTTGGCACCATAGAGCCAATTGTTGAGATTGCCAAGAGACTGCCGAAGGACGGTCCGATTTTTCACACGGATGCAGTAGCCAGCACCGGTAACATACCGGTCGATGTGAAAACCATGGGCGTTCAGGCCCTCAGCCTGGCGGGAAACCAGTTCTACGGACCCAAGGGCAGCGCTGCTTTGTGGTTGAAGCGCGGTGTCAGGATGCTGCCGCTGATGGACGGCGGCATTCAGGAAGGTGGCAGGCGGCCGGGAACCGAGGATGTACCTGCCATTGCAGGACTTGGAAAAGCGGCTGAACTCGCACAGAAGAATCTCCCTGAACGAATGCAAAGACTGACACAATTGAGGGATTTACTGATCAACGGAGTTTTAAGCGGGGTTGAACATTCCATGCTCACCGGGCATCCGGTACAACGTTTACCTGCCTATGCGAGTTTCTGCCTGAATTTTATTGAGGGCGAAGCCATCCTCATGCTCTTGAACAGTCATGGGATTGCTGCAGCCAGCGGTTCTGCCTGCACGTCACGTGCCCTTAAGGCTTCACATGTGCTGTTGGCGATGAGGATATCGCATGAAGTTGCGCAGGGTTCCATGCTGTTCAGTCTGGGGCTGGATAATAACGAAGATGATGTAAATTATGTCTTGGAGAAATTACCGCAGGTAGTAGATCGCCTGAGGCAAATGTCTCCGCTATATTCCAAGTATATGAAAGAACAGAGGGGGTGAGAGAAATGCCTGTTTACAGTGAGAAAGTCATGCAGCATTTTATGAACCCGCATAATGTGGGTGAAATTCCCGATGCGGACGGGGTTGGCGAGATCGGCAATCCTGTTTGCGGGGACATGATGACCTTTTATATAAAGGTGAAGGACAACAAGCTTGAAGATGTAAAGTATAAAACGTTCGGCTGCGGTGCGGCTATCGCCGTATCGAGCATGGTCAGCGATATGGTAAAGGGGAAAACACTGGAGGAAGCGCTTACGGTGACACCTTCCATGGTTGCCAAAGAGCTCGAGGGACTTCCTAAAAATAAATTCCATTGTTCCAACCTGGGAGCGCAGGATTTAAGGAAAGCTATCATGAATTACGCCATTAAAAATAAAATTGATATACCGGGTCTGACTGATAAAGAAGAACCTGAGGAGGAGGAAGAACATGCCTGCGAAACCTAAAAAAAATGATAAGCCGTTAATATGCCGCTGCGTTTGCCCTTATTGCGATGTCGAGTTAGTTGTCGAAGAAGCCCCCTTTTGCCAGGTCTGTAAACTAACTTTTATTCGATGTGCCAGTTGTGGGGCAGTAATACTGGAAGAAAAGGCTACCAAATGCGGAAGTTGCGGCAAACCGTTAAGTTGACATAAGGAGTACTGAGATGGCTGATAAAGAAAAAATGACACTGATCCTGTTTTCCGGAGAGATGGATAAGGCTTTGTCCGCGTTCAATATAGCTATTGGTGGAGCAAGTGCAGGGATGGAAGTTACGATATTTTTCACATTCTGGGGCTTGAATGTAATTAAAAAGAACGAGGGTAGCAGCAAGAGCAAGGGTGTGATGCGGAATATGCTTAATTTGATGAACCGCGGAGGCGCGAAGAGGCTTCCTCTATCAAAATTTCACATGGCGGGGGTGGGCAAGGCAATGATGCTGGGGCTCATGAAAGATATCAATTTCCCGCAGGTTGATGAACTTTTAAGTATGGCAAAGGAACTGGGAGTAAAATTTATCGCCTGTACTAATACCATGGGGATGATGGGGATATCAAAGGAAGCCTTTATACCCGAAGTCGATAGCTTTGCAGGCGTCGCCACCTATATTGCGGACGCACGTGAAAGCAAAATAAACCTCTTTATTTAGGAGCATTTATATGAAAGCGGATGTTACCATAGATTGTATTGGCCTCTATTGCCCGATGCCTATTGTAAATACCGCTAAAAAGGTGAAAGAGATGGGTGCGGGCCAGGTGCTGGAGATCATAGCGGATGATGAAGGCATCAAGCAGGATATGCCTAACTGGGCCAGGATGACCGGAAATGAATTTCTGGGCATTGAAGAGGATAACGGCAAATATCACGTGTTTGTTAAAAAGAAGCCTCAGTAGAATATTTTTATAATTGCAATGAATTTAGGCCGTTGATATAATTTTTAGCGGTGAACAGTAAAATATATTTGGGAATGTGGATTTAAAAGAGGTTTAAAAAATGGCTTCCAAGCCGAAAAAAAGCGCTGTACAAAACATAATAAAAAATCTGCTCGAAATGGAAATACCTGAGATTCAGAACGCTTCCAAAGAGCTTGCTGATTGGATCAAACAGTTGGAGCAACACAGCTTCAAGCTCCAGCACTATGCCACTGAAATAGAAAATTGGGCATCCGAGGAAGAAGAAACGGATACCATGGAATTGACTGAATTGATAAAAGATCTTGAGGCGACCCTGACTGATATGCGTAAGTCAGGTGTTGTGGGCGTGCCTGATTTAAAGTCAAAAGAGTTGGAAGAAGCAGAAAGTGGCATTGATAAAACAGTTCGCGGATATGGCATAAGCGGTCGAGTACTGCCGCCAAAAACAATTCCCAGAGCAGAGTTTAAAGGGGCGGGTGAAAGGATGCCTGTAAGGCAGATTGAACCGTCAAAGCTCGTGGAAGAGGAAAGCAAAATAGAACCCGCCAGGACC
>JAPLHI010000199.1 GCA_026389695.1 Chloroflexota bacterium | reverse complement strand
AGTGGACCTGGAATGGATAAAACAGAAATACCCGGATAAATTCGCCGGTGAAAAGCAGATATTCAGCAGGATACATCCGGGGAGCAGGATATTTATTGGAACCGCGTGCGCTGAGCCGCAATACCTGGTAAATGCACTAGTAAGTTATATCGAATCCAATCCCAAGGCGTTTTTTGATGCGGAAGTGCTGCAGGTATGGACGCTGGGAGTTGCCGCCTACACACAGGATAAATTCAAATCCAATTTCCGGCACAACTCTTTCTTTATCGGTGATAACACGCGTAATGCAGTTAATGCCGGACTGGCTGATTACACTCCCATATTTTTATCCCAGGTTCCCGATTTATTCAAAAGAGGTATAGTGCCGATTGAGGTAGCCCTTATTCAAACGTCCCTCCCTGATACTCATGGCTATGTGAGCCTCGGGGTCAGCGTTGACATAGTAAAAGAGGCGGTGGAAAGGGCTGATCTGGTAATAGCCCAGGTAAATCGCCATATGCCAAGAGTGCACGGTGACGGATTCATTCACATTGATAAACTTGATTATATTGTGCCGTATGACGAACCCATTCTCGAATTCAACACCCCGGTAGATGATGAAATAGCTCAGCGTATCGGCGGCTATGTTTCTCGTCTCGTCCAGGACGGTGATACGATACAGGTGGGATACGGAAGCCGTCTCAACTCGCTGTTAAGCAGCTTGAAAGGAAAAAAGAATCTGGGTGTTCATACTGAGCTGATGTCGGACGGGATTGCTGAACTGATGAAACTGGGAGTGATTGATAATTCAAGGAAAAACAGAGATCGCGGCAAGACCGTGGCAACATTTTGCATGGGGAAGAAAGAGACGTACGAGTTTATTGACGATAATCCTTCCATTGAGTTCAGGACTATCGAATATACCAATGATCCGCTGGTAATCTCGCAACATGAGAACATGGTGGCGATTAACAGCGCACTTGAAATCGATCTTACCGGCCAGGCTACGTCTGAATCTATCGGCAAAACCTTTTACAGCGGCATTGGCGGGCAGGCGGATTTTATGCGCGGCGCAATTATGGCGCGTAACGGCAAAACCATTCTTACCATACAATCTACCGCTCTTGATGACACAGTATCGAGGATAGTGCCCTTCCTGCAAGAGGGATCGGGCGTCTCTATGATACGGGGGGACATCCATTACGTTGTCACTGAATATGGTATAGCGTATTTACACGGGAAAAATATCCGTGAGCGTGCTATGGAACTCATCGCTATCGCGCATCCCGGATTCCGCCCCTGGTTAATTGAGGAAGCTAAAAAACTCAATCTTATATATAAAGACCAGGCATTTGTACCAGGGAAAAGAGGAGAATACCCTGAGACCATAGAAACCTATAAAACTACCAAGACGGGGCTGCAACTGCTGGTGCGCCCCGTTAAAATAAGTGACGAGCCACTGCTGAAAGATTTCTTTTACGCGCTTTCCGATACCAGCATGTATCGCAGGTTTATCTCGAGCCGGAAAGACATGCCTCACGAACGGCTGCAGGAGTTTGTTATCATAGACTATACG
>JAPLHI010000175.1 GCA_026389695.1 Chloroflexota bacterium | reverse complement strand
GCTCAGCGATATCAAGCGCATGTTCAGCATCCCACTGAAGAACAGGATCGAATTCTGTCACCCTGATAATACTGCCATCGCTATCATCAATGCCGTTATTAAATTCGAGCAGATAAAAAACAACACTTTCATTATAAGCGGGGGACCCGACCAGCGGATGCTTTACCGTGACCTTATCGGATCATTGCTCAAAGTCATGGGACTGCCGTTGCCTCCCGATTATAAGTTTACCAGCAAGCCGTATTACCTGGACTGGTATGATACTTCCCGGTCGGATGCCGTGCTCAAGTATCGTATTAAAACCTTTACCAACTACCTGCAGGAATACACGGAAGGGCTATCACGGCGATTCTCGCCTGCGTTTTTACCGTTCATGCGCTATTTCGTAGGTCCACTGTTCGGCTGGATGGTGGTACGCCTTTTTTAACAGCCCCTTTTCATAGCTTCAACCTCCTTAATCCAAAATAGAGGGCCTTGCACCGGCCCTCTATTTTATTTACGGGCACAGGGCTGTATAATGCTAAAGACGGTTGCCCGTGACATTCGCATAATCGATAACAGTGGAGGACAAGATGATTGCCTATTGCGGACTGAATTGCTCGGTGTGCCCGGCCTACATTGCCACACAGGCGGATGACGACATGATGCGCGCTGACTGCGCACGCAAGTGGAGCGAGGAATACAAATCTAATGTCAAGCCCGAACAGATCAACTGTGATGGCTGCAAATCGGACGGCAGGAAGTTCTTCGTCTGCAAGTTCTGCAAGGTAAAAAAATGCGCCGAGGAGAAGGGATTGGATAATTGCAGTATCTGTACGGACTGTGTCTGTGACAAGCTGCAGGAAATAATGACTATCGATCCCAATATTAAAAAAGCTATCGAAGCGCTGAGGCACAAATGAGCCAGGATTTAAGAGATAGAAGCAACGAAATAATTTCTATAACCGATAATTTTTATAACAGACACAAGGATCTCGACGAAGAGGTAACCTCCCGGAGATTAGAGGCAGACACCTGGTCTTTGAAAGAGATCCTCGGCCATCTGATAGACTCTACTTCCAACAACCACCAGTGCTTCGTCAGATTGCAGATTGTCGATACCCTGGAATTTCCCGGTTATGGCAGAGATAACCTGAAATGGGTTGAGATTCAAAAATGTAACGAGCTGACTTTCTCCGATTTATTATTGCTCTGGAGGCAGTATAATATTCTGCTCGCGCATATAATTAAAAACATCGACGAACTGAAATTAGGAAATTACTGGGTGAGTGCAGGAGAACAAGTTGCCTTGAATGACCTGGATCGCGACGGGGAAAAGGTTACCTTGAAAGACTTAATCGCGGGCTATATTAAACACCTTCGCAATCATTTAAAGCAATTTGAAGAAGTACTTGAAAAATTAAGATAATCGGATGCTATTGAGAAAAATCTTTTTCCTATACTTCGTTGCGAACAGCTCTTTATCATAATGTCATTGCGAGCGGCGAAGCACCGTGCAATCTCGTTTTCCCCTGCAAGTCATTGAGAGGAGCACAGCGACGTGGCAATCTCTAATATATTAAGGAGTCTGAATATGAGTCTCTTTGAAAGAATATCCAACCTCATCTTCCGCGTTGCCAAAGGCAATAGTAAAACGCGCTGGTTCTATACACCCGTTGTCGGATTCCTCTTTCTCGTCTTCTTATCCCTTATTGTGATTGCGGCCATACTCACGGATAAATGGTTAAATCTTCCCTCGATCAGCTACCTGCCGTGGACTCTCATACCTGCTTTCCTTTTACTCGTACCCGGTCTGGTACTTTATTCCTGGACAATAAAACAATTCATTGCAGCGCGGGGGACGCCCGTGCCCATTAATCCTCCTCAGAAACTCATCATCACCGGTGTTTACTCTTACAGCCGGAATCCTATGCTTATGGGCATCTTCCTCATCTTTTTCGGAATCGGCGTCATCATGGGTTCATTATCCCTGACTGTCCTGTATACACCCCTGCTCATCCTGGTTTTCTATTTCCAGGTGACTAAAATCGAAGAAAGGGAAATGGAGCTCAAATTCGGCCAGGAATATCTGGATTATAAGAAAAGAGTCCCCAGGTTTTTGCCGAAAATATCAGCATACAAATAATTGACGCAATTGTCTGTAGAAAGACGACTCTCCATTCATATCCAGCGCACGTATAAAACGGCGCGACTTATCCATGGGATACTTCATTTATACTACCTTGGAACCTTTTCTGCGGCTGTCAAGGTATTGCTGAAGCCGCTCACTGGTGGTAAGCCATTGTCCGGCAAGCCTGATAGCCCATAGTCGTTTCCGTTCAGCCTGCGTCCTGAGCGTAACCGGCGCTATTCCCGATATCTCAGAAGCCGTTTTAAGGTCGATCAATTCGTCAACCGAGCACGCAGCCAGTTGTGAAGCAGGATAGTGTGTGCTGGCATCAAGCACCTCAATCGATGAAAGACCGCCATCGGCAGAGTAATTCAGTATTACGCCGGGTTTAGATTCGCTACTATAGTTGAGTGAAGTTTCGGCATCTTTGAGGTAAATATTGAGGATATCCACTTCAGGTTCATATTCTATTTTTAAAGTATCTTTTGGTGCTTCCGGTATCTTTATCAATTTTGACTTGAAAGGCTGTGGTGATCTATTATCTGGCTTTTCGTTGAGAGATTGCCACGCTTACGCTCGCAATGACATGTGCATATTCGAACGATTAATCAATTCAGCGGTAACGTAAAACTAAACACGCTTCCCTTCCCCACCTCGCTTTCCACCCATACTTTCCCGCCGTGCAGTTCGACGTACTTTTTCACCAATGCCAGGCCTATGCCTGCGCCGCCGTAACCGCGCTGGCGTGACTTGTCCGCCTTGTAGAAATGGTCGAAGACACAGGGAAGGTCGGCAAGGCTGATGCCGCTACCGGAATCTGTTACCGATACCTGTACCTGTCCGCTTTCAACCTGCCTGGCTTCCACCTTAATAGCCCCGCCTGAAGGAGTATAGCGCAGGGCGTTTTCCAGCAGGTTGTGCAGCACCTGCCGTATACGATCGCGGTCGATATTTACCGGCGGCAGGCCGTCGGTAGATCCAGCGCTCAACGATACATCTTTTTCCTGGCAGCGCGCCTGGAAGACCGCCACTTC
>JAPLHI010000120.1 GCA_026389695.1 Chloroflexota bacterium | reverse complement strand
AACCTTGCTAAAAGCTGTTATTAGTTGGTGAGAAAGTTATGGACAACAACGAAATCTGCCGTATGACAACAATAGAGATGGCGCAGGCAATCAGAGCCAGGAAAATTTCTCCTGTCGAAGTAATGGACGCCGTTCTGCGCCGCATCAAAGAACTGAATCCCAGGGTCAACGCATTTTGCACGCTGGTAGCTGAGGATGCCAGGAAGCAGGCTGTTCAGGCGGAAGCCAGCGTCATGAAGAGGGATAAACTTGGACCTCTGCACGGTGTTCCTGTTTCTATCAAAGACTTATTTTTCACAAAAGGGATACGAACCACGGGTGGATCGAAGATATTTGAGGATTTCGTTCCGCAGGAAAACGATATAGCGGTGGAGCGTCTTGCAGCGGCGGGCGCCATAGTCATCGGGAAAACGAATACGTCTGAGTTCGGCTGGATGGCCCTCACCGATAACCGTCTTTTCGGCCCGACGCATAATCCCTGGAACCTGGAGTTGACTCCGGGAGGCTCCAGCGGGGGAGCTGCAGCCGTCGTAGCCTTGGGCATGGGACCTCTGGCCATTGGCAGCGATGGCGGCGGTTCTATACGTGTTCCCGCCAGTTTCTGCGGCGTATTTGGCTTTAAACCTTCCTTTGGCCGTGTGCCCAGGGGTCCCGGTTTCCCAGGATGGGAGATGGTGGCACATACAGGACCCATAACACGAACAGTCAGGGATGCTGCCCTTGCTATGGAGATCATAGCAGGCAAAGATGACATTGACTGTTTCTCCTTGCCTGAAACAAATTTATCATATTTGTCTGCTCTCACTGGCGATTTGAAGGGACTAAAGATTGCCTGGAGCCCCGATCTGGGATATACCGTTGCCGATCCTCAGGTATTGAAGATAACGGAAAAGGCAGTTAAAACCTTTACCAGCCTGGGAGCTTCAGTGGAGTCAATCACTCCTGCACTCAATAGCCCGGAGCACGCTTTTTCCACTCATGTGGGAGTGCAACTGGCAACTCTGCTGCACGATAAGCTGGATGAGTACAGGGAGCAGATCGATCCGCTGCTGGCAATTTTTATAGATATGAGCAAGGATAAATCGGCCAGGGGATATGTGGCGGAATGGTGGCAGTTGCTCGAATATAGGAGAAAGATTAATACCATCTTTAACAAATACGATCTGCTGCTTACGCCCACCGTTTCCGTACCGCCTTTTAAGCTGGGTTGTTACGGACCGCGGGAAATAGCGGGGAAAAAGGTCTCGCCGCTTGCCTGGATGGCATTCACATATCCATTTAATGTGACAGGGCAGCCGGCAGCTTCCGTACCCTGTGGCTGGACGGAAGATAATTTACCAGTGGGATTGCAGATAGTTGGCAGGCGCTTTGATGACGCTACCGTGCTGAAAGCATCGGCTGCCTTTGAAAAAGCATCACCCTGGGCGGATAAATACCCGCCATTGTTTTGAGGATAATCAAGATAACAGACCGATCGTAATATATTCCCTTATTTTCTCAATTTCTTCACTACTTCAACTATCTGCGGCAGGATCTCACCTGTTTTTCCTGTGATAAGGTAATCGGATATGCCCTCCGTGGTCAAGGGTGTTGGCTCGGCATTCACTTCTATTATGGTCACAGAAGATTGGTTTTCAGCGCGACTTAAACCAGTTTCAGTCTTCCACTGGTTTTCATATTTCCTTTGCCTGACAATACGCGGCAGGTTGGCAAACGGGTAAACTACAGCCGATGTACCGCAGATAAGCATTAGATCGCATTTCCAGGCCTCCTCCAGGCTCATATCGGCCACGTCCTGGGGAATGGACTCACCGAAGGCCACGGTGTCAGTCTTTACAATTCCCTGGCAAAAGGGGCAGCGGGGTGGCAGTTTGCCTTCCGCCATCAATTTGTCCAGGTCGAACACACCCGGGCGGAACCTTAAAGTGCAGTGGACGCACCTGAGCTTGAGAACGCTGCCGTGATACTCCAGGAGCTTTGCCGCACCTGCTTTTTCATGCAACCCATCTATATTCTGGGTGATCACGCATTTAAGGATACCAACCTTCTCTAGCTCCACAAGTGCATAGTGACCGGCATTGGGCGCTGCACCGGCGAGATCTCCCAGTAAATTGGGTCCGGTCAACCTCTCTTCCCACCATTTTTTGGGATCGTGGAGGAATGTTTCGTAACTGCGGTAAGCTTTTGTTTCAGCCTCGGGGTTCTTTGTCCAGATTCCGGAGGGTCCGCGAAAGTCGGGAATACCTGATTCGGTTGAAATCCCCGCTCCCGTCAGAGCGACGGCGTATTTTGAATTGAGGAGATCCCTGGCTGCCCTCTCTATCAGCTTTTGCATACGCTTGATTTACCAGGAAATATTGTAACATTAAATATAGGAGGAGACGATGCATTAATTGTTGAGTCCCCTGTTTTCCTTGACATCAATCGTTCACGGATTTAACATAGCCATCTGGTTTGAGTAAATATCAGATCGCTTTTTCGGTGGGAGGTTAATATTTACCATGAGTAAAACACAATTCAAGAAGCTTTTTGAGCCGGCTCACATCGGGAAAATGAAGTTAAAGAACCGGATAGTGTTACCGCCAATGGCGACTATGCTTGCCAACGAAGACGGCTCAGTCAGTCAGAGGACTATCGATTATTATGAGGCTCGGGCAAAAGGCGGGGCGGGATTGATTATTGTTGAGATCACGGCTCCCTCGCTCCAGTGTACCGAACTCCATCAGTTGTCACTCGGCGATGACAGCTATCTCCCCGGCTGGAAGGAACTGGTGAAGGCAGTCCATCAGCACGGGGCGAAAATAGCAGTCCAGCTACAGCATTCCACGATGGAAAAGAGAGACGGCAGGATAGTACAGGTAGGCCCGTCCGCCGTAATAGTACCGGCACGCATTATGGGAATGCCGGGCAATCCTTCCCACGAATTGACAGTCACGGAGATCGATCAAATCGTGGGCTGGTTTGCTGCTGCCGCCGGACGGGCCAAAAAGGCCGGATTCGATGGCGTGGAGATACACGGCGCGCACCAGTACCTTGTAGCCGCCTTCCTCTCCTCGGCAACCAATCAGCGCCAGGATAAATACGGAGGATCGGTGGAGAACAAGGCAAGGATCCTTATCGAGATACTACAGGCCTGCAGGAAAGAGGTCGGCTCTGGTTTTCCGCTCTGGATACGTCTCAACGGACGGGAATGGGGTGTGGATAACGGGGTCACCATCGAGGAGACCAAACAGGTAGTGCAGCTTGCCGTTCAAGCGGGCGCTCAGGCCGTCCATGTATCGGGTTATGGCGCAGGTTCTTTCAGTACCACTGCCCCGCTAGCCGACACCCCCGGTATACTGGTACCGCTGGCTGCCGAAGTGAAAAAGATAACCAGTGTACCAATTATAACTGTAGGAAGGATGGACCCGGAGCTCGGTGAGCAGGTTCTGGAAGAAGGTAAAGCTGATCTCATAGCTATGGGCAGACGCATGCTGGCAGATCCTGATCTGCCTGATAAGGTAGACGAAGGGCAGCTTGACGATATTAATGCGTGTATCGGTTGCATGGAGTGTATCGAACGACGTGCTCCCGGTGCTCCCCTGGGTGAACAGAGTACCACCTGCACTATAAATCCGGTAGCCGGAAACGAAAGGGAGTATCAAATTAAACCGGCAGAAAAGAAGAAAAAAGTGATTGTTATCGGAGGCGGTCCCGGTGGTATGGTGGCGGCGAGGGTAGCCGCTCTGCGGGGTCACAACGTCATTCTGTTTGAAAAGTCATCTAAACTGGGAGGACAGTTAAACGTAGCTGCATTACCACCGCATAAGGAAGATATAATTCCCTGGATCAATTACCTGGCAGGACAAATGACGAAAACTGGCGTAGAAGTCAGGTTGAATACAGAGGCAACCGCCGCGAATATTGTGGAGATAAAACCTGACGCTGTGGTTATTGCCACAGGCAGTATCGCATCAATGCCCGATGTCAGGGGCATAGATAGACCATTTGTAGTGACCGCCGGGGATGTCCTTCATGGGAAGAAGGAAGCCGGGCAGAGGGTAGTTGTCATCGGTGGTGGAATGGTTGGCTGTGAGACAGGTCTATATTTGGCGGCGAAGGGAAAGCAGGTGGCGATCGTGGAAATGCTGAAGAGGGCTGCCCACGATATGTACCCTATGGTAAGACGCCGCCTCATGGATGGATTGAGGGCTAATAAGGTTATTCTGTTTACCAGCGCGTGCTGTGAGGAAATCAGTGCCGGTGGTGTAACAGTTACTACGGGTGAGGGCAAGCGGGAAACCATCCCGGCCGATACCGTCGTCATTGCCGTTGGCTACCAGTCGGATAACAGCCTTTTTAAACAACTACAGGGAAAAGCACCCCTGATTTATTGCATTGGAGATGCTTTTTCACCGAGGAGAATACTGGAAGCTGTACATGAGGGCTATCGCACCGGACTTCAAATTTAGTTGCCGGGATTTCGTCGCATATGCCGGTTTTGCTGACTACTGCCAATTCAGATAAGGCGTATATTAAATGAATTACGATTTCGATTCCGTTATCGATCGCCGTAATACGAACTCTATCAAGTGGGACTTTGCGGAGAAGTTTTTTTCTGCCAAGGACCTGCTGCCTATGTGGGTGGCAGATATGGATTTCAGAGCTCCGCCCGAAATCATCGATGCGGTAAGAAAGGTGGCGGAGCGCGGAATATACGGGTACTCGGGTGTACCGCAATCATATTATGAAGCTGTAATTTCATGGATGAAAAGACGGCACAACTGGGAGATAAAGCAGGAATGGATGGCTTTCTCGCCCGGTGTGGTCCCTGCCATTCACCTGCTGGTACAGGCCTTCACCCAGCCCGGCGACCAGGTAATCCTGCAGACACCGGTTTATTACCCCTTCTTCAATGCCGTAAAATGCAACGGCCGCGAAATACTGGATAACCCGCTGCGGTTGGAAGGCAGGCAGTACACTATGGACCTGGAAGACCTTGAGCGGAAGATCACTTCACGGACTAAGATGCTTGTCCTGTGTAATCCGCATAACCCAATAAGCAGGGTGTGGCGGGAAGAGGAGCTTAGAAGGCTGGGTGAGATGTGTATAAAAAACAAAATCCTGGTTGTTTCCGATGAAATTCACGAAGATATTGTATATAGCGGTTACAAGCATGTGCCCTTTACCACCCTCTCGGAGGAACTTGCGGCCAACTGCATAACCTGCACAGCAGCCAGCAAGACCTTCAACCTGCCCGGTCTGCAAACCTCGAATATCATCTTCGCGAATCCTGATTTGAAGGCACGTTTCACAGATACGGTAAGGAGTTGCAGCATGCCTTCGCCGAATATGTTTGGCATCGCCGCCACCGAAGCTGCATACTGCTACGGCGAGCCCTGGCTGACGCAGCTCCTCGAATACCTGGAATGCAATGTCTCATTTTTAACTGGTTATATATCTGCCAGGATACCGGGATTGAAGGTCATCCAGCCACAGGGAACATATTTGCTGTGGCTGGATTTCAGGGGTTGTGGTATCGATCCGGCCAGGCTGGCCAATTTTGTGCGCGAGGACGCAAAGGTGGGGCTGGAACCCGGTACTATTTTCGGCTGCAAGGAAGAAGGCTTCGAGAGGATGAATATAGCCTGCCCCAGAGCCACG
>JAPLHI010000043.1 GCA_026389695.1 Chloroflexota bacterium | reverse complement strand
CTGGTTGCTGTCGATAATTTCCACCTGCCATCCCTTTGACTGGGCATAGCGGAAGTACATGCGATAAAGGTCGGCGGCAAATAAGGCGGCCTCATCACCGCCGGTCCCCGCCCTGATTTCCACTATGGCATCCTTGATTTCATTGTTATCTATAGGCAGCAGGCTCAGTTTCAGTTCTTCCAGCAGCTTTTGCTCCGATGCCTTTAAGCCGTCAAGCTCATCCCGCGCCAACGATAGCATCTCGGCATCCAGTCCCTGCTCAATCATGTTTTCCGTGTCCTTAATGGAATTGCACACCGATTTATACTGCCGGTATTTGTTCACGGCATCTTCAATGCCCGCTTTCTCCTGCGCCAGAGATTGCAGACGCTGGAAATCGTTGTAGACCTCGGGCTGGGCCATAAGCTGTCCCAGCTCGTCATAGTGCTTTCCAATAGCTTCGAATTTTTCCAACATGGTTAATTAATGCCCTGTTTAACTCTCCATGATTATAGCATCGTATGAAAAACGTACTCAAATAAGCATCGTGACTTTATTATATACGTATATGCTGTTTATGGAACTACGCGCGTAGATAAAACCAAATATAAGTTTATGCTATAATACTGCCACTATTTCTTCACTTATCGCAGTCACATAGCCAATTCTAAGGATTCAGTAATATGAAATTAAGCAAAGATGAAGTCAAGCATATGGCGTTACTTGCCAGGCTGGGGTTGAGCGAGGATGATATCGAGAAGTTCCAGCACCAGCTATCCGATATCTTGGAGAACTTCGAGATACTCAACCAAGTGGATACCGCAAACCTGCCACCCACAGCCCAGTCAATTTCCCTGGAGAATGTCTTCCGACCGGACGAGCCCTATCCTTCCCTGCCGGTAAATGAAGTGCTGGCCAATGCTCCCGATGAGGAAGATAACTCTTTTAAAATCAAAGCCGTCCTGGAGTAATTCATGCAGGAACTGCATAAGTTAACCATTCATGAATCGCATAAACTTCTTAAAGAGAAGAAGGTCTCTTCTGTTGAATTAACCGAAGCTATCTTAAAACATTTAAACAAAGTCGACGCTAAAGTCCGGGCGTGTATGACCGTTACCGGGGAAAATGCCATGGCTGCGGCAAAAGCTGCCGATAAAGCTATCAGTAAAGGCAAGATCGAGCCCCTGACAGGCGTGCCTGCTTTGATCAAAGACAATATGTGTATCAAGGGCGTACGCACCACCTGTTCCTCCAAAATGCTGGAGAATTTTATCCCACCGTACGACGCCACCGTTATAGAAAAGCTGAAAGCCGTCAATACAGTGATCGTGGGCAAAACCAATATGGACGAGTTCGCCATGGGTTCGTCCACGGAAAACTCAGCCTACTTCGCAACGCATAATCCCTGGAACCTCGACTGCGTTCCCGGCGGAAGCAGTGGCGGATCGGCGGCAGCGGTGGCGATAGATGAAGCGATTTATGCGCTGGGTTCGGACACCGGCGGCAGTATCCGTCAACCGGCAGGATTTTGTGGCGTGGTCGGCATGAAACCTACCTACGGTAGGGTCAGCAGGTTTGGACTGGTGGCTTTTGCCAGCTCGCTGGATCAGATAGGCCCGATCACCAAGGATGTGACGGACTGCGCGCTTGTATTGAATGTGATAGCGGGACACGATAAACGCGACTCCACAACCGCTGCTCTGGATGTGCCGGATTACACTAAAGCCCTGAAGCCGGACATCAAAGGTTTCCGTGTGGGGGTACCCGGAGAGTATTTTGTGGAAGGCATGCAGCCGGAGGTGCGCCAGGCGCTGGAAGCCGCCATTAAAAAGCTGGAGGAGCTGGGCGCCGTCATCGATTGGAATGTCTCTTTGCCCCACACTAAATACGCTCTGGCAATTTACTATATCCTGGCGCCGTCCGAGGCCTCGGCCAACCTGGCACGCTACGACGGGGTGAAATACGGATATTCATACCGCGAGGCCGGAACAATGTGGGAAGCCATGGAGAAAACCAAGCAATACGGGTTTGGACCCGAGGTGAAAAGGCGTATTATGCTGGGCACTTACGCGCTGTCCGCCGGATATTATGATGCCTACTATGTAAAAGCCCAGAAGGTGCGCACGTTAATTAAGCAGGAATTTGAAGAGGCGTTTAAAAAATATGACGCCCTGGTCACACCTACGTCACCGACGGTGGCCTTCAAAATCGGAGAGAAAACGGACGATCCCGTCCAGATGTATTTAAGCGACGTCTGCACACTGCCGATCAACATCGCAGGAGTTCCCGCCGTATCCATACCTGCAGGCATGGTTAACGGATTACCCGTGGGCATGCAGATAATCGGCAAGCATTTCTCCGAAGAAACACTGCTTCGCCTGGCCTACGCTTATGAGCAGGCGACCCCGTGGCATACTAAAAAGCCGGCAGCTTAGCCGAATCCCGATTTTCTATTATTCAGCGGAGCTATTAGAGTTATAGTAAATCTATATATTTTGCTATAATTGGTTCACCAGTCAAAAAGGTTGTGTGAGGAGATGCCATGGAAAACGTAAAGAAAGTTTTTGAAGCTCTGGAAAAAGACGCGAGGCTTACAGCGGAGCAGATTTCCGTGATGACGGGAGTGCCGGCCAACGAGGTTCAGAGAATCATCAAGAAAGCAGAAAAAGACGGCACCATCATTAAGTACAAAACGGTAATCAACTGGGCCAAACTCGGTGAGGAGCAGGTCTGGGCGCTGGTGGAAGTCAAAGTCGTTCCGCAGAGAGACACGGGGTTCGGCGCCATTGCCGAGCGCATTTACCGCTTCCCCCAGGCAAAATCTGTATATCTGGCTTCAGGAACTTATGATCTGGCCATCCTGGTAGCAGGCAAAACCATGCAGGAGATAGCGATATTTGTATCTGAAAAACTGGCTCCCATGGAAACCGTCCAGGGCACAGTGACACACTTCATTCTTAAGAAATATAAGGAAGACGGCGTCATCATGGATGATGAAGGCGAACCCAGGCGGCTGGGTGTAGTAGCCTGAATCGAGCTCCGTTTCCGGTTTAAGGAGATTGCCTATGCCACAAGATAGTTCAAAACAGATCAATATCAAACGTGATTACATATCACAGAGGGCGCGTGAGATCTCGCCCTCCGGCATACGCAAATTTTTTGACCTGCTGGCTTCCATGGACGGCGCTATCTCTCTGGGAGTGGGTGAGCCCGATTTTGTGACGCCGTGGCCTATCAGGGAAGCGGGTATATTCGCCCTGGAAAAAGGGTTTACCATGTACACGTCCAACAGAGGCATTCTCGAGCTCAGGGAAGCTCTCTCCCGCTATCACCAGAGGTTTTACAATGTCAACTACGATCCGCATTCCGAGATCCTCATCACAACAGGCAGTAGTGAAGCGCTAGACCTTGCTTTTAGAGCAACGATCGACCCGGGTGATGAAGTAATCATCACAGACCCGCATTACGTGGCTTATCCTGTGTGTATTTCCCTGCCCGGCGGTATTCCCGTGACAGTCCCCACATACGAAATAAACGACTTTAAAATATTGCCTGCCGAAATCCAGAAGAAAATTACCCCAAAGACCAAGGCTATACTGCTGAGCTTTCCTTGCAATCCCACCGGCGCCGTCATGCCGCGGGAGTTGCTCGTAGAAATAGCTGAACTGGCCGTAAAGCATGATCTGCTCATCGTGTCGGATGAAATCTACGCGCGGCTGACCTATGATACTGAGCACACCTGCCTTGCCAGCCTACCCGGTATGAAGGACAGGGTTATATTAATCGGCGGTTTCTCCAAGGCATTCGCCATGACGGGGTGGAGGGTCGGATTTGTGGCAGCCAATCCGGAGATCACCGAGGCCATCCTTAAAGTACACCAGTACACCATGATGTGCGCTCCGATCATGGCCCAGATGGCTGCCGTTGAAGCTCTCAAAGAGACCAACAATCAAGAAGTGGAGGACATGCTGACGGAATATGACAGACGGCGCAGGTTCATTGTAAAGGGATTCAGGGATATGGGGCTTTCCTGCTTCGAACCCAGAGGCGCTTTCTATAGCTGCCCATGCATAAAATTAACCGGCTTGACATCGGAAGAATTTGCCGACAGGTTGCTTAAAGAGGAGAAGGTGGCGGTGGTGCCCGGCTCGGTATTCGGTAAATGCGGTGAAGGCTATATACGCTGTTGCTATGCTACATCCATGCCTGAAATCGAAGAGGCGTTAAAGCGGATGCGCCGCTTCCTTTCCAGTCTTAAATAACAGCTTTTACTTATTTTTCAGCCATTTTTCGAATTCACTTAGAATTCGCGCATTGGCAGCCATAATCTGCCGGTCATTTATGGTAGCCATCCTCCCTGACCAGTTTTTCACTTTGCCGCCGGCTTCCTTCATCAGGATTAAACCGCTCGCTGTATCCCAGGGATATAAATACCTGTGAAAATACAGGCTAAATCTTCCGCAGGCAACATAGGCTAAGCCTAAACTCGCAGAACCCATCAACCTTAAATAATATATTTGCGGCCATAATCTGGACATGATATCCAGAATTTCAGCACTCCTTTCCGCCTGATAACCTAAATCCACACCTACCACAGCTTCCTGCAACGTATCCGCACTGGATACACTGATTTTTTTATTATTCAGAAAGGCGCCCTTTCCCTTTTGCGCAAAGAATAATTCGTCCCTCACCGGATCATAAGTAACGCCCAGCACGACTTCATTATTTTTACTCAGCGCAATATTCACACAAAAATACGGAATGCCCAGAAAATAATTGTTGGTGCCGTCCAGAGGATCGATGATCCACACATACTCGGATTGAGAATCCTCCGCCCCGTGTTCCTCCGCCAGTATTCCGTGTTGCGGATACTCTTCCCTGATGATTTCCAGTATCCGTTTCTCAGAGGCAAGATCAGCCTCTGTTACGATATTTCTCTTACCTTTAACCTGAACCTGATTAAGCTTGTGCAGACGGTTAAGCAGAATTTTGCCGGCTTCCCTGGCTGCAAATCCGGCCACTTCGCCAGGGCCTTTGCCGTTTAACGAAGACGGCAGTCTATCGGCGGATTTATCAGGCACGGATAAGGCCCATTTTTGCTTTTACTTCGGTGATGGTCTTTCGGGCTATGGACTGAGCGCGTTTGGCGCCGTCGGCCAGCACATCATAGATATGATCGGGATCCTGTTCCAGGGCATGTCTGCGTTCCCGGAAATCTTTGAGCGCAGAGTTGATACCCCCGGCTAATATTTTTTTACAGTCCACACAGCCGATGCCAGCTACTTTACATTGAGCGGCGATCTCCTCAGTACGCCCCGGGTTGAAATAGCCGTGCAACGTAAATACGTTGCAGACTTCAGGATGCCCGGGATCATTTCTCCGCTGACGGGCAGGGTCCGTCACGGCTGTCCTGACCCGTTCCAGGGTTTCCTCAGGTGTAGCCGCCAGCTCGATATGATTGTTGTACGATTTACCCATCTTCTGACCGCCGTTCAAGCCCAGAACCATGGGGAAAGAGGTGAGCTTGGCCTGAGGCTCCGGGAACGTCTCACCGAATATGGAGTTGAAACGGCGCACGATCTCCCGCGTCATCTCAAGGTGCGGCAACTGGTCTTCACCGACGGGCACGACATTGGTCTTATACAGGATAATGTCCGCGGCCATAAGCACCGGGTAGCCCACCAGCCCGTAATTAACATTTTGCGGCTGCATGCGGGCCTTTTCTTTAAACGTGGGTACCCTTAACAGCCATCCCAGCGGGGTAAGCATGCCCAAAAAAGTGAACAGTTCGGTTACTTCAGTAACATGCGACTGCACGAATATAATGCTCTTCTTGGGATCGAGACCGGCGGCCAGCCAGTCAAGCATCATTTCAAATATATTTTGCTGAAGCTCGGAAGTGCTTTCCAGTGTGGTTAACGCATGTATGTCAACGATGCAGTAGATACAATCGTATTTATCCTGCAGATCAACATAGTTCTGTATGGCACCGAGATAATTGCCAATATGCTGTCTTCCTGTGGGACGGGCGCCTGAAAATACTCTCTGTTTCATAACAAGGCAAAAGTTTAACACAAAAATTTCGCAGCTACAAAACGGAATACAGCCACGCGAGCTTACATGCTTTCCGGAGCTGTCATTCCCATGAGGTGCAGGGTCTTGGCGAGCACGATCTGAGCCGCCTTGACCAATTTCAAACGCGACCTGGTAAGAGCATCATCATCTGAAATAACCCTGCACTGCTTGTAAAAAGAATGAAATACCGTGGCCAGTTCCTGCGCATAAAACGGCAAATGATGGGGTTCCAGGCCGGTGGCTACAGTTTCAATGACTTCGGAGATTTTCACCATATTTCGTATTAAGGTCAGTTCAGGTTCCAGCTTAAGTAAACTGGTATCGCCCTTACTGAAATCGATCCCTTTTTCCAGCGCGTTTTTGAGTATGCTGCAGATACGCGCGTGTGCATACTGTACGTAATACACCGGATTATCCGCCGATTGCTTGATAGCCAATTCCAGATCAAAATCCATCTGGCTGTCCGCCGACCGGGAGAGGAAGACAAAGCGGCAGGCATCCGCCCCCACTTCATCCATCACTTCACGCAGGGTAATCAGGTCGCCGCTTCGCTTGGAAACCCTGACTATTTCCTGACCGCGCCGCAGGGTAACGAGCTGAGTTATGATGATGGTCAGCCTGTCCGGGTTGATTTCCATGGCATTCATCACTGCCTTCATGCGTGAAACATGCCCCTGATGGTCAGCACCCCAGATATCAATCACGGTATCGAATTTTCTTTCGACAAACTTGTTGTAATGGTAGGCAATATCGGAAGCAAAGTAGGTAGGTGTTCCGTCGGTCCTGATCAAAACGTTATCCCTGTCATCGCCAAGCGTTGACGAGGCGAACCAGACAGCGTTCTCACGCTCCGTCACGAAGGAACCTTCACGCAGCATGGTCATAGTTTTATCAAATTGACCATTCTGAAACAGGCTCAGTTCACTGAACCAGACATCGAATTTCACACCCAGCTTCTCAAGATCTTCCTTCAGTTTCTGCATAACCATTTGTATGCCGATGCCGCCGATTTCTTGCACAGCTTCATCGGGCGGCATTTTGAGGTACTTATCTTTGTGAACTTCGACAATCTGTCTGGCAAAATCTATCATGTAATTGCCGTGATAACCGTTCTCAGGCAATTCCGCTTCTTCGCCGAGGCATTGCCGGTAGCGTGCAAAGAGAGAGCGGTAAAAAGCATCAAGCTGGCTACCGGCATCATTGATATAGTACTCGGTGCTGACCCTGTAACCGGCCGATCTTAAGACATTTGCCAGCGTGCTTCCCAGTACCGCTCCACGCCCGTGCCCGACATGCAGCGGGCCGGTGGGGTTAACGCTGACAAATTCGATTTGAACTGATTTATGATCCAGATCGGTGTCCCCGTATGATTCCCCCGTTTTACAAGCAATATCCACCTGTCCGCACAGCCATTTTCTACTAATCGTAAAATTAATAAAACCCGGCGGCGCCACGTCGATTTTCTCTATATTTTCTATGGACGGCAGGTTTTTCAATATGGCATCGGCTATTTCCATAGGACGCATTCCGATGACCCTTGCCAGCTTGAGCGGGAGGCTGGACGCATAATCACCGTTCTCCGGCTTAGCCGGACGTTCAATGGTGATCTCAGGTAGATTCGCGGTAACGATCAGCCCTTTTTGCTGTGCCTGCTCCAGGGCCTGCTCCAATGCTGTAGCCAGTTTTTTATGAAATGACATCATTTCCCTCTATATTGAACACATTATTATACTAATTTACCCAATTAGTAATAAGAAGAACAACTATTTTTATTGTTTTCTATACTTTTTTGCAAGATTCTGTTGAGTTCCCGGAAAAGCGGCCGATATTCCAGCCTGGTTAATTTCGGATCCTTTTCAAATAATAATTTAGCTTCTTTTCTTGCCATTTCCAGTAATGGAGTGTCGGACAATTTTGCCATTTTCAGGTCGGGCAGGCCGCTTTGCCTGGTACCGAAAAATTCACCCGGCCCACGCAGTTCGAGATCTTTTTCTGCCAGCAAAAAGCCATCGTTAATTTCTTCGATAGCTTTAAGCCGTTCCTGCCCATACTCCGAAGGATTTTCGGCTAAAAGCAGGCAATAGCTTTGCTTTTCCCCCCTGCCAACCCTACCGCGAAATTGATGAAGCTGAGACAGTCCGAATCTATCGGCTGCTTCAACCAGCATGACGGTAGCATTGGGAACATCAATGCCAACTTCCACGACGGAAGTAGAGATCAAAATATCGAGTTTTCCACCTTTAAAACCGTGCATGACAAGCTCTTTTTCCGCCGGCTTCATTTTTCCGTGAAGTAATCCCAATTTCAGATCGGGAAATATATCACTGGACAAACGCTGGTATTCTGCGACCGCCGCCCGTACTTCCAGGTTTTCAGATTCTTCTATCAGCGGGCAGATAACAAAAGCCTGCCGGCACTCAGTAACTTGCTTACGTATAAAATTATACGCTTTTTCCCTGTCCTGCTGCTTTATCCACCGGGTTTTGATAATATGCCTGCCGGGCGGCATTTCATCTATAGTGGAAACATCCAGATCTCCATATAAGGTCATAGCCAGGGTGCGCGGTATGGGAGTGGCAGTCATGACAAGAAGATGCGGGTTAAATCCTTTTTGCCTTAACGCTGAGCGCTGTAAAACACCGAACCTATGCTGTTCATCAATCACAGCCAGGCCGAGCCTGTTAAAATCCACATTTTTCTGAATTAGCGCGTGCGTTCCGATTACAATATCGATATCTCCGTCTTTTACTGCTCTATGCAATCTCGTCTTATCCTTTTGCTTTGTACTGCCGGTAAGCAGCGCGACTTTCAAACCGCGCGGCAGAAAACCGTCAAAGCAATATATCTCCGCGTCACGTGATACGCTGGTGCTGACAGCGGAGATAAGCTTGTGCAGTGTAGCAAAATGCTGTTCAGCTAAAATCTCGGTGGGTGCCATAAGAGCGCCTTGACACCCGCTTTCCACCGCCATTAATAAAGCCAGTGTGGCTACAACCGTCTTACCGCTTCCCACATCTCCCTGCAGTAAACGCGACATGGGTACATCTCTGCGTAAATCGCTAACTATCTCTTTTTCAACTCGTTGCTGCGCAGAGGTTAACGAAAAGGGAAGCGAAGCAATGAATCTATCTATTTGCTCTGTGTTCAGATTAAACTTGTTTCCTGGTTGATCCTCCTGCCATTCGCGCTTTCTCCCCAGCACTCCAAGCTGCAGTAGAAAAAGTTCATCGAAGGCGAGACGCTTCCTTGCCCTCTGTTGAATTGCGTAGTCATCGGGAAAATGGGCTTTGATAATCGCGTCAGGCAGCTTCATTAATCCACACCTGCCGGCGATATCAGGCGGTAAAAAATCAACGATACCACGTGCGTAAGAATCGACGGCGCGTTTAATGATAGTCCTTAGCTGGCGTGGATACAGGCCGTGAGTAAGCGGATACACCGGAACCAGCCTTGCCGTATGAACCAGCTCTTTATCTTCAAGAAGCTCCCACTCAGGATTCTCAAACACTTTAACATAATTGAACTCACTGACCTTGCCGCTTAACACGATTGTGGAATTGGTGCGAAACTGTTTGGCGAGATATGGCTGGTTAAACCAGATTGCCCTGACAT
>JAPLHI010000187.1 GCA_026389695.1 Chloroflexota bacterium | reverse complement strand
ATCCATTTCGTCGGGCGCGCCAGACCGGGCGAGAACAACAAAAAATAATAAAGGGTATTAGCACTTTAACCGGACGAACCATCAAATTACCGTGAAGATAGCCGTCAAGTATCAAATCCTCTTCAAAGGCAGGCTGGATTTTAATATCACCGTTTACCCACTGCTCTGAAAAAAGAACCAGCGGCAGCAGCAACCCGGTCAACATGCCTGTATAATAATCGTCCCCCAGGCTGAATTTTACATCGGCATCGACATATACGATCTGAACACCATGCCTGAGTCTTTGCAATAAAGTCCAGACTCTGTGCCATAAACCTTCAGTCTGCAGCAAATCATATGACCTGGAGACCCACGATGACCTTTTTATATCTGACGCGGCTGTTGCTTTTGTTTCAACCTTTTCCTTACGCGTACAATGCAGTCCCCAGGCAAACAATTTGAAAAAATACGTGAAGCGAACGCGGACATCAGCGCTGCCATGGACGTCAGCCAGGATCAGGATCCCCAGCGGCAGGCAAAGCAGAATAACACACAGAAGTACTAAAGCCAGTACAATAATAAGGAAGGTCAAGTCTAGTCTTCCTTTTTACGCTCTCCCCATTTATCAGCGATCTTTTCTACTACCCCCGGCACTTTCTCACCTAATTTCTCAATCGCTGCTGCAACACTGCTTTTAATCGGTTCAATGCGAACCCCGTCTTTATCAATCACTATTATGGCGATAGGACGCATCCCCCCTGCCCCTCCGGCGCCACCCGTATTAGTCTTTGCTCCCTCGGCGGATTGCTTCGCGTCGCCCTTGCCGGGGCCACCGGCGGCGCCAAATCCAAAACCCATGCTCAGCAGCGGGATCAGTGTTGTCTCACCCACTGTAATCGGTTCGCCTATAACAGTCTTGCTGCTCAACACCTTCTCAATCTGGCTTAAGGTTGTCTTGACCATGTTTTCAATATCTTCCATTTAAATCCCTCCTCAAAATCCGGGCAATGGAAATAAATCTGCTCAATCCCATTTTAACGTAACATACAACAACTGTGAAGCGACTGATCGAATCCACAGACTATTTCAAAAGGTGAAATTATTTTGTGGCATTGTATATGTCTATACTGCCGATATCGATCCATTTTTCATCAAAGGAATGGGCATGCACATGGTCACGTTCCACGAGAAAAGTAATGAAATTGCCTAGGTTGTCCCTCCTGGCGCCGCGGCAGAACTCACCAATTAGAGGAAATATCCTTTCAGGTATGATCCAGCAAGCAGTGGCGATGAGGCTGGATTTGGGTGCGGCAGGTTTTTCCTCAAGCTCTGTTATGCTCTTGTCCATAAGTTTTACCACGCCGTACTGGGTGGCATTCTTAGGATCGCCCATGTCGTAGACAGCTACCAGCACATGTTTACCGTCAAAAGCAGAAATGAAATCGGCTATATCGAACTCGAAATAATTATCGCTGCCAAATAAAAGCAGATCTTCTTGAATGCTTAGTTTATTGATCCAGTGATTAAGTGATCCGATAGCTCCCAGCTTTTCCTCATCGGAGTAGACTTCTTCCACGCAAATCGTGATCTTCCTGTTCTGCTTCTTCTGCCACTCGTAGAAATCGGATTCGAACTTTTTATTTACATTAACCAGGATTTCAATATCCGGCGGAATTTTATCAACGATATGGTTAATCATAGGCTTGCCTTTATATGGCAGCAGGGCCTTGGCTTTATTCAGCGTCAAAGGGTACATCCTGGTGCCGAAACCGCTGGCAAGGATCAGGCATTTCATATTCCGGATTAACCCCCGTTTGAAATTTTCGCTGTGCTGGAAACTAAGTTTACCTGACATGTAAAGTGTTATCAATACATGAAATGCGCTGTTGGATGGACAGCCCCCCGGTGCAAACATAAAATATTAGCATGTTCAGGAAACCGTTCCGCCGCCTGCAAGTTCTCGGGGAGAGAGAGGTGACACTGCAGGGGCAGAAAATCACCTACCGGCTGAAGCAAAGCTCCAGGATAAGAGGTATCAGGCTTGAGATACGTAGTGATTCCGGCCTGGCCGTCATCGTACCCA
>JAPLHI010000142.1 GCA_026389695.1 Chloroflexota bacterium | reverse complement strand
CTTGTTGGCAATTGAGAGGGATACTGAAGTAATTCCGTTTCCCAAAGCGGATGTAAAGGTATTGTCGGGCGATAATTTGCTGTGTTACGGTAATGTCAAAGAGATAATAGCGATGACTAAACAGGGCTAAGTGACCGGGTTTTTCCAGATTATCAATTACCGGCCGCTTTTGATTTACGCAACATCTCCTCCAGGTCCTGCTTTGAACTTTTGCTGACGAGCAGGGCAAGTCCTGCTTTGGCGCGTGACATTCCAACGTAGAGAAGATGCTTTATCCAGTCTCCATTAATAGACTCTACATCAATCAGTATGATATAGGAGTTCTCCATACCTTTGAAGCTCTGTATTGTATGATATTGGACATCTGTACAGGTTATAGGTAGCGGCGAATCTTCTGAAGAAGGCGCACTTATGTTGAGAAGCTGCGGGTAATCACCATCAACTTTTTTAATGCAGGAATTTTTGTGCTTCAGCGGAGATAGTATAGTGATCCTGTTTGGAGGTATCCCCTGACTATCAAGCTCTGCCAGCAGGTTTTCCAGTATCCTGCATTCTTCTTCGGCATTTTCGAAAAAATGATACTTCACAGGATTTCCATACACCTTTCCCGGCAGAAAGGGAGGCTTCTCGAACCCTGATAGCATGGAGACACTTTCTCCTATGGAAACCGTATTACGACAATTTACAGTCAGGTGGTAGGTGGAAAAACCGGCGCGTCTTTTGAGCAACTGCAACATTTGCTCCGTTGTTAGCCCACCGGAAAATATGGCCTGTCGCTTGAAATCGCAATATATCTCCCAGTTACCACCAGCCAGCCCGTTTTTAAGAAGCGCGTCGAATACTTCCAGATATTCCCTGCTGCTAAGGTCCTGCCCTTCATCGATAATTAATTTATCAAAGGGCTTGATCACATGGTTTCGTAACGCGCTCAGAGCCTGCTTGGGGAGTGTTTTTTTAAAATAGTCGTTGCGGTCAGCAAGCGTTTCATGATCGGCTTTGGGTACGGTGGGTATGGTCGTCAGGAAATGAAGGAAGTGCCCCACATATAAATTACCTTTGGGGTCGGATACATTCGAATTGAATTGCGAAGCCAGCCAGCGCCCCAGAATTACATTGTAACATACGAACAACACCCTTTTGCCGTCAAATACCGCTCGTCTGGCCGATTCAAGCGCGATCATTGTTTTACCGGTCCCAGCTGCCCCCTCAAAAAGACAGCGGGGGTTGTCCTGCATAGCATCGAGGCATGCATATTGCTCAATCGTATACTGGTTTAACTGAGATTCAATGTCATTAATCTCCACTTCCAGTGTAACCGGCTTTTCGAAATTCCCTCGCAGGAAAGCTACCAGATCGGAAATGTCTTTCTCATTGGGCAGTGATTCAACGGTATCAAACCAGTTGCAGCCTTTCACTTTTTCAATAATATGTTTGGAAAGCCTCTTTATATATTCCTGAATGGGGGTGAACTCCATATCCTCCCTGTCATATACCTGCTTCTCATCGATCTCGATCCCCTCAAAATCACATTTGATATCTGTAAAAATCACACCATAATCGTATACAATCCTGGTAAGCCTGTGTCCGTCGCCGAAATGTTCCCGTATGGCTATCATCAGGCTGTACATGGCATCCCTGGCCTGCCCGAACGGGCTCTTGGTTGTCATAATTGATTCCCCGTACCGGTTGGTAAATTTCCAGAAACCTTCTTCCCTTTTGATGCCTCCAGCTTTCACTTCCAGGCAGAATACACCCAGTCTCGGCGCCAGCACCAGGAAATCGATCTCCCCGTAAAGCTGCCTGGTATGCTTCTCCAGCGAAAGTGAGTGAAGTACCGTCCAATCCCGTGAATTATCCGCCAGCCTTAGTTTGTCAAAGATAAGCCGTTCGCCGCTGCTTCTTACATCATCCGCAACGCGTGGCGGGATCATTCTTGCCATAATTCTTTCTCCAATCGGGATTTGGGGATAATTATATACCTGTCGGCACAATAAATGTCAGCGCTACATGCTCATGGATGTTGTATAATTTCTCATCATGCCAACCGCACAATTACTCAAACATCAAGAGGTGGCAATCAGATGAGCAAGTTTGAAGTCAGGGGCAAAAATGTTCTTCTCACAGGGGCGTCTTCCGGCATAGGTAAAGAGTTGGCTCTCTTATTTGCGCAGGATGGCGCCAATTTAATTATTGACTCCCGCCCGCATAACAGATCGGTACTGGATAGCTGGGCAGATGAGTTACGTAAAAAATTCAATATAAATGTCTGGCCTTTTCACATCAACCTGACTGACGAGAAAGGACCCGAAAAACTTTACGAGACAGCCAGAGAAGCGGCAGGGAAGATAGATGCCCTGATAAATGACGCCGGCACCTTTCATTACGGCTGCTTCAGTGAAATCGACTACGAGCAACAGGAGCTCATGGTTAAAACAAACGTTATGGCAGTGTTCAAGCTGACCAGACTGGCGCTTCCAGATATGATTAAGGCAGGGGAAGGCAGGATCATGAACATAACATCGTGTTCGGCCTTCCAGCCAACTGTATACCATGCCGCTTACGGCGCAACCAACTCCTTCGTACAAACTATGAGCGAAGCAGTAGATGCAGAGCTAAAAGGCACCGGCGTAAGGGTATTAACGTTCAGTCCACCGTATACCAAAACACCACTGCTCAAAGCTGCCAACCTCCCTGAACGTATACCCTGGTTCTCGGTCAGCGGTTTGTGGGACCCGGCTGTCATTGCCAGAAAGGGGTATCAAGCGTTTAGGGAAGGGAAAACCATCTGCATACCCGGACCGATGAACTGGCTGATGCACTCAATAATCATCAGGCTTTCACCTCATAGCCTGGTAAATGCAGTCTCATTATGGGCGTTAAAAAGCAGTAAATAGCAATTTATCATAAATCAGGATAAACTTTATATTTTGAAAAGAAGTTTACAGGGAGTAAATATGAAAAAGGTGTTTAAGATTCTGATAGCAGCGCTGATTGCTATAGTCCTTGGTAGCGCCATCGGCATCGGCTCCGCCTTCGTGGCATACGATGCAGTTGCCAGCGCCTATAGCATTAAAAATGGGCCGTGGCAAACCAGCCTGGCGGTTGGCAGCGAACAGGCCAACCCGTATACCAGGGCTGCTGTGGCTGTGCACGCACTCCTTGCGCTCAAGCAATCGGAGACTATTTATTACACCGCATATAGAGACGATAACGGGGATCCTTTAAGTGGCAATTACGTATACAGGATTGAAGGCAAGAACCCGGATGCCCGCTGGTGGAGTATTACGGTCTACGGTGCCGATGATTTTCTAATTCCCAATGAACTAAATCGTTACTCCTATAATATGAACAACGCGACCTATAACGAGGATGGTTTTTACAACATTTACTTATCCAGAACGCAGAGGTCGGGGGACTGGTTGCCGCTGGGAAACCAGAATAAGTTCTCACTCTCGCTCCGCCTGTATAACCCGGGCTCTACAGCACTTAACAATCCCGCCACCGTGGAGTTGCCGCATATCATCAAGGAGGTCAGCAGATGAAGAAGTTGATATTATGGACCTCGCTGGCAACCCTCCTGATAGCCATAATGGCGCACTTTATCACGCTCATCATCATTCCCTACCAGATTATGAATACCACTATGGCAAAGTTCCCCGTAAATGTACTGCTGAAAGGCACGCGCACCACGGCGGAAAGCCGGACCGTGGTCATGCCCTGCCCGGACCTGGTATACTCAATAGTCACCTATGATGTAAGCAAGTACCCCCTCCGCTTTACTGCACAGGTTCCCGACAACTACTGGTCTATATCTCTCTATGACACTAACACTGATAATTACTTCGTTATGAACGATAAGCAGGTAAAATCAAATCCTGTTGAGCTACTTTTAGTTGGCGATAACTGGACCTCTTCTGATGCAGGGATAGCGCAGGTAGTTAAAGCCCGCAGCAATAAGGGCATCATGCTGCTCCGCTACCTGCTTGTAAGCGACGCCAGGCTGGACGACTTATACAAAGTACAGAAACAATCTTCCCTGAAGGCGGAAGGTAAGTCCGCTGAAGAGGAGAAACCTGCCAAAGTTGCGCTTTCTTTTGATGCCGCCGAATATGTAAACGCCGAAAATGGATTCTCCATAAAGTACCCCAAAGAATGGAAACCCGGCACAGCCACGGGGAGGCAGGTGTTTATGGCGGCGGCCTCTGCCAGGGTCCCCACCATGAGCGTTTCGGTTGTGACGGGAGATCCCAGCATGAGAGATGCTCTAAATTACGGCCTGAATGCCCTGGGATTTACGGAGATCAGCATCGGTACTGAGAGCCAGGTAAGCCTCTCAGATGGCACGCTGGCTACAAAGTCCAAACTCAGCTTCAAATTGCCACAGGGTTATGCGGCTGAAGCCCTCGCGCTTGGCGCGCATAAAGACGGCAAGCTGTTCCTGGTGGTGATAACCACTGTTTCCCTGGCAGCGCCGTACGATGAAGCCAAGTTTTCAGAGATAGCGCGTTCACTGGAATTTTCAGCAGAGAGACCAGCCAAAGTGGCACCTGCCGAATATGTAAATTCAGAGAACGGTTTTTCCATCAAATACCCCGGTGATTGGAAGGTGGGCTCTCCATCGGGGAAACAGGTATTCGTGGCGGCCGCCGCTGACAAAGTTCCCACTATCAGCGTTTCCGTTTTAAAAGAAGACCCGCCCTTGAAGACCGCTTTGAATGAGAATCTCCCTAACCTTGGGTATACGGATGTCTCCATTGGTCCTGAGAGCCAGGTAAGCCTTCTGGATGGGACTCCCGCCTCACAGTGCAAGGTCAGCTTCCAGCTGCCACAGGGCTATTGGGCTGATGCCCTCGCGCTGGGGACACATAAAGACGGGAAGTTGTTCCTGGTCATGGTAACCACAGTGTCCATGGCCTCGCCCTATGATGAAACCAGGTTTTCAGAAATTGCTAAAACCTTGAAATTCACAAAGTAAGGTCTCCTGGAAAAAAGAGCGGTAGCTGAATAACTACCGCTCTTTTTATTTTTCCGCTTGAATCCTACATATTCCGGCGATACTTGCCACCCACTTCATAAAGGGCATGAGTAATCTGGCCCAGCGAAGCGTAGCGCCCCGTCTCCATCATTTGCTCGAAGATATTGCCGCCTGCAAAGGCCACTTCTTGAAGCTTTTTGATACTCTCCCTGGCCTTTTTCGCGTTTCTTTTTTGGAAGGCTCTGAGGTTGGTTATCTGTTCCTGCTTTTCTTCCGGTGTGGAGCGGCTGAGTGGTATTTCCTCCAGTATCAGGTCTTCTGTATGTGGATTCAGGTAAGTATTGACACCGATGATGGGCAGCTCTCCCGAGTGTTTACGCTGTTCATAGAGCATGGACTCGTCCTGAATCTTGCCGCGCTGGTACTGCAGTTCCATGGCGCCCAGCACACCACCCCGCTTGCTGATACGTTCAAACTCATCCAGTATGGCTTCCTCTACAAGTTCAGTAAGCTTCTCCAGAATATATGAACCCTGCCATACGTTCTCGTTCTTTGTAAGACCGAACTCCCTCATCACAATCAACTGCACGGCCATGGCGCGCCTCACGGATTCTTCGGTGGGCGTCGTAATGGCTTCATCGTATGAATTTGTATGTAGCGAGTTGCAGTTATCGTAGAAGGCCAGTAGCGCCTGCAGCGTCGTGCGTATATCATTAAATTGTATCTCCTGCGCGTGCAGCGACCTTCCCGAGGTCTGGATGTGGTATTTTAACTGCTGACTGCGTTCGTTAGCGCCGTACTTCTCCCGCATTGCAATAGCCCATATTCTGCGTGCCACCCGCCCGATCACTGCATACTCCGCGTCCATGCCGTTGGAGAAGAAGAAGGACAGATTGGGAGCGAAGGAATCGATAGGAAAGCCGCGCGCCAGGTAATACTCTACATACGTAAAGCCATTGGCCAGCGTGAATGCTACCTGGCTGATGGGATTGGCGCCCGCTTCGGCGATATGGTAACCGGAAATAGAAACGGAATAATAATTGCGGACGTTATGCCTGATAAAATATTCCTGGATATCTCCCATCATTTTGATGGCAAACTCCGTGGAGAAGATGCAGGAATTCTGTCCCTGGTCTTCCTTTAGTATATCCGCTTGCACCGTGCCCCTGACGTTGGAGAGGGTGTAAGCCACAATTTTGGCGTGTTCCTTTGCATCGGGAATGCGGCCATGTTCCTTAATAAACTTGTCTATCTGCTGATCGATGGCGGCATTAAGGAAAAAGGCCAGCATCACGGGGGCCGGGCCGTTGATAGTCATCGAGACTGATGTATTCGGCGAACACAGGTCGAAGCCTGCGTAGAGCTTCTTGATATCCTCCAGCGTGCAGATGGAAACACCGGACTCGCCCACCTTGCCGAGGATGTCCGGCCTTTCCTGCGGATCCTCACCGAAAAGCGTCGCCGCGTCAAAGGCAGTGGATAATCTTTTGGCCTTGTCGTTCTGTGAAAGAAAGTGGAAGCGCGAGTTAGTGCGGACAGGGCCGCCCTCACCGGCAAACTGGCGCTTGGGCTCCTCTGCCTGCCGCCGAAATGGAAAAACTCCTGCGGAATAGGGAAATTTTCCCGGAACGTTCTCCAGCATGAGGTATCCGAGCTTGTCGCCGTCATCCTTTAAATCCGGCACAACCACACGGGGAATATTGGTTCCCGCCAACGTAGTATCAATAAGCTCTACCCTGTACTCCTGTGCCCTTACCCTGTAGCAAAAAACATCGCCGCTGTATGCTTCCCTCAGGGTATCCCAGCCGTCAAGCAGCTTCCGTGCCTCAGGCGCCTGCCTGTGGTGCAGTTCAGAGATTTGCTTATCTATGGCTTTGCGCGCGCCCGTTTCTGTAACTTCCTGGAGCGCAACCCTGAGATGTTGCAGCCTGCGCGCTGTTTCCGCCTGGGCATGCACCCGCTTTTTATAGTCGCGAACTGTATCCGCTATCTCTCCCATATATCGTATGCGTTCGGGTGGGATGATGTATCTCACCGCGCATGTGCGTGATATCCTTTCCGCAGGTATGCGACAGGCGAATTTGCATCCTGTTTTCCTCTCTATAACATTCACCAATCCTGCGTACAGCCCGTTCACGCCCTCGTCGTTATACCTGGCAGCGATGGTGCCATATACCGGCATATCCTCCAGCGCCGTATTAAACAGGTTATGCGTGCGCCTTAGCTGTCGCCTCACATCACGCAGCGCATCCTCGGAGCCTTTGCGGTCGAACTTATTCAGCACAATGATATCAGCGTAGTCCAGCATATCGATTTTCTCGAGCTGTGTGGGCGCGCCATATTCCGATGTCATCACATACAGGCTGATATCCGAAATATCCACCACGGCGGTATCTCCCTGGCCGATTCCGGCGGTTTCCACCAGGATAAGGTCATAGCCGGCGGCCTTCACTATGGAAATTGCGTCCTGCATTACATCAGGCAGCTCTGTTTTCGAACCACGGGTAGCCAGGGAACGCATATATACTCCTCCGCCGTAAACATAGTTCATCCTGATGCGGTCGCCCAGCAGGGCTCCGCCTGTACGCCTCTTAGAAGGGTCAGCGGAGAGGACGGCTACTTTTTTATCCGGGTTGTCAGTGCGGAAACGCAGCACGAGCTCATCCACCAGTGAGCTTTTTCCGGCCCCGCCGGTTCCGGTAACGCCTATAACGGGAGACGCGCTCACCTTCGCCTTTTTCTGAATAGCGGCCGAATACTTTTTCCAGGGGTCGATGCCCATCTCGGCCAGGGTTATCATACGGGCCACCTCCGCCTCACGTTCCACAGTCAAATTATCGGGCAAAGGTATTCTCGCGCCGCGCTTTGACTTATCGTGGTCTGAAGCAATTTTTATCGTATGAAAATCGCAGTGCTTGAGCAGGTCATCGATCATACCCTCCAATCCCATATGCCTGCCGTCTTCGGGGTCATAGATACGCTCTATGCCGTATTCCTGCAGTTCCTTTATCTCGTAGGGTCTTATCACACCTCCGCCTCCGCCAAAGATGCGTATATGGCTTGCCCCCTTCTCCACCAGCATATCCCGCATATATTTAAAGAATTCCAAATGCCCACCCTGGTAGGAAGACACCGCCACCGCCTGTACATCTTCCTGTATAGCCGCTTCCACCACTTCGGCAACCGAGTGGCTGTGCCCCAGGTGGATCACTTCAGCGCCACCCGCCTGGATAAGCCGTCGCATTATATTTATTGCAGCATCATGCCCATCGAAAAGGCTGGTCGCTGTGACCACCCTCACGCGGTGCTTGAGATCATAGCGGTGCTGTTTGGTTTCAGCCATATCTGCCTCTTTCCCCGTAAGATTCTATATCGGATTGCGAATATCCCAATATTGTATTCCAAACGCACTGATTTTTAAATATTCTCACATTCTAAAATAAAAAATAGCCCGGGCTAAATAAGCCCGGGCAATACTTTTTTCCGAACTAGTCTGTGCTTATTTCATCCTGGGCAGGCCGAGGCCGTACCAGGCGATGATGTTGCGCTGGATTTCATTGGTTCCCATGGACACGATGGGCACGAAGCAAGCCTGGTAAATTGATTCCCAGACTCCACCCATCTTAGCATATTTGGAATGGGCAGCCTGCCCATAAGGGCCGAGTATGTCAGTAGCTATATGAGACATCTTCTCCATGAGCTCGCTGGCGAAAACCTTCACGCTGGCCGCATCCATCAGCCCCATCTCATGACGGTTCTGCTGGTCTGCAATCCTGTAAGCCAGTGTGCGCACAGCCTCAAGGCCGCAGGCCATCTCAGCTATACGGTTCCTGATGATGGGATCCCTGGACAGGGGCACGCCATTCCGCTTGGTCTCATTGCAGTAGGCTACGAGTTGCTCCATGCCACGTAACAGTAAATAGACCAAGCCGATATTGGACCTTTCGAAGCCCGCGAGTACGTTTACTACGGCCCATCCGCCGCCTTCTTTACCGACTATATATTTCG
>JAPLHI010000159.1 GCA_026389695.1 Chloroflexota bacterium | reverse complement strand
GTATGGAGAACGCGGGGTTGGAAATAAATGAACACGACTGGCGTAAATTCAAAGCAGCTATCAGCTATGCCAAGGCAAAGATGATCGATCCCGGGCGGATTGCCCCCCGTCCGGGAGAACGGCTGGATGACGCCACCCTGGCAGTCTACCGCGGCTACCAGAGGGCGCTGAAAAGAAAGCGAGCCGTCGACTATGATGACATGCTTGTTTTCACCTACAGGCTGTTCCAAGAAGATGACAGCGTTTTAAATAAGTATCAGAAGGCATACCGCTATATCCTTGTTGATGAATTTCAGGATACCAACGACCTACAGTACCAGCTGGTTAAATTGCTGGGATCAAAATACGGCAATGTGTGCGCGGTGGGTGATCCCGACCAGACAATTTACTCTTGGCGTCAGGCAGAGATACGCAACATCCTCAGCTTCAGCAAGGATTTCCCGGGTACAAGGGTCATCAGCATGCAGCAGAATTACCGTTCCACCAGGACAATCGTCGATGCCGCCAACGCGCTGATCGCCTCAAACCGGCTCCGCGTGGAGAAAAAATTGAGGACCTCTCAGATTCAGGGAGATCATATATCTCTGATCAAGCTCTGCGATGAAAAAGCGGAGGCCAGGTTTGTCGCCGGTGAGATTGCTAAACTGGCCGGGGAACTTGCACTGAAATTCTCTGATTTCGCCGTGTTGTATCGTGTAAACGCACAGTCACGGGCTCTGGAAGACGCTTTCTGCGAGGCCGGGATGCCATATAAACTGGTAGGCGGTACTCCGTTTTATAAAAGACGTGAGATCATGGACATGATTGCCTGGCTGCGCGTGATGCGCAATACGGCGGACGACGCGGCTTTATTGAGGGTCATCAAACTGAGCGGAAAGGGAATCGGGCCGCTGACTCTCAGTCCGCTACTGGCAACTGCCGAAAGTTCACAACAACATCTGAGACAAATTCTGGAAAAGGCAGCGTCGGGAGCCATTGTTAATGCATCGACGAGGACGAGAAGAGCTTTAGCCCGATTCTATACTCTTTTGCAGCAGCTTCAGGCTGAAAGCAGGAGGGTCAGCCTGGTAACATTGATGAACCGCATCATTGAGAGAACGGGCTACCAGGATATATTGAAGGCGGAGGAAGACTGGGAGGAGCGCTGGGAGAATGTGCTGGAACTGATGTCGCTGGCACGCGATTACGAGCATCTCAGCCCTGTTGAAGCCTTAAGTCACCTGTTGCAGAAGGCCTTAAGCGCTTCAGAGGCCGCTGAAAGCACGCAGGAAAAAGAAGCTGTGATTTTCCATACCCTGCACGGCGCCAAGGGCACAGAGTTCCCCGTTGTCTTTATAGTTGGTGTGGAGGAAGGAATGCTTCCGCATGGCAAATCGAAAGATAGCGATGAGAAGCTGGAGGAGGAGCGGCGGCTCTGCTACGTGGGCATCACCCGCGCCATGGAGCTTGTTTATCTGACGTATGCCGATACAAGACGGCTGTTCGGAACCAATTTCTCCTGCGTCCCCTCACGTTTCATAGGGGAAATACCCGCTTATCTGGTGCAGTTTAGAGACGTTTCCCAACCTGTACAGGTTAATACTTCATCAGTTGATGCGCAGCGCTTACCCGGCTTCGAGCCATGAACAGCGCATCTAAGCCTTACATTAAGCTGATCCCATTAAGTAGCAGCCGTCAATCTTAACTGTAGCCGCGCCACCGAAAATAACCCTTGCTTCACCCTGTTTATTTATTGTATTCAATTTAACTATGTTGGGAGAATCGTAACTATTATTCTGTTCAATATTTAACCGGCCGCCGTTCCACATTCCCTTATTTAACAGGTAGTAACCCAGTGCAGAATTGCCCGATCCCGTAGCCGGGTCTTCAAGATATCCATATTTCGGCGCGAATACCCTGGTCCGATACTGATTGTTTTTGTCAGCGACTTCACCTGTGAAGACGAGAACAATATCGATATTATTGTTCAGGCAGAAAAATTTTAAACCAGCTTGATCGGGAAGAATGCTCAAACAGGAGTGCAGATCATTGATCGGGACTATCAGGGTATTTAATCCGGCATTAATCAAGGCTAAATCAGAATCATGGTGAATATCTTCCGGCTTAATATTCAAAGCGTCAGCGATCTCTCGTTTTGATAAGTTTAGTGAATTTAATTGCGGATGCGGCGTAGTGATATA
>JAPLHI010000162.1 GCA_026389695.1 Chloroflexota bacterium | reverse complement strand
GCGGAGCAAGTTTAAGCTTTCTTTTGGAGAATCGCTTTAGCCCACTTTGCTTTGCATGGATTTAATGATATCTTCGGCTTCGCCTACTATACGTTCGATCACCTCTTTGCAGGTGGGGAGGTCACGAATCCTGCCGATCACCTGTCCGAAGGGAACCACGCCGTTCTCAAGGTCACCGTCATCCAGCACCTTGCCCAGGGCGTCAACGCCGATTGCCTGGCGGGCTAATTCAGTGACGCCTCTTTTTTGTAAACTGCCGAACAACAATTTCCACATCGGCATGTCAACCTGTTTTCTCAATGCCCAGCCGCTTTTCATAGCTTCGATGTAGGATGTTTTTCCTGTTGCCATTTCAAGCGCGCGCTTGTTTTTATACCAGCGGCCCGGCAGGCCGTCGATACCATCCGAATAAATCGTATCTTCCATATTGGTCTTCAGTGCTGTCTGCTTGATATTGGGATGTACATTGCATTCTTCAGTCAGCAGGAAACGCGTGCCCATGGCTATGGCGTCAGCTCCCAATGCTATGGCCGCCGCCAGCCCCCTGCCGTCACAATATCCGCCTGCCGAGATGAGCGGTGTTTTCACCTTGCAGGCTATTTGCGGGAGCAATACCATTCCGCCGATATCGCTTCCATGTGCCGCGGCTTCATGCGCCGTAACAATCAGCGCGTCCGCCCCCTGCTCCGCTGCTCTGATGGCGTGACGCTCGGTGGCAACCGTGGAGATGACCTTGCCGCCGTATTCGTGAGCGGCTTTGATTATCCAGTCGCCTTTACCCAGCGCGAAGTTAATTATGGGAGCCTTCTCCGCCAGTGCTGCCTCCGCGTTTTCTTTGCCGTTGGGGAAGATTAAGGTAACATTGATGGCAAACGGTTTATCGGTTAAGGTTTTAATCTCCCGAATGATGCCTTTCAACTGATCCGGTGTATTGGCAACGCTGTTAAAAATTCCCAGGCCTCCCGCGTTCGATACCGCCGCTACAAGCTTGGGTAAACTCACGTAAGCCATGCCTGAAAGTAGTATGGGGTGCTTGATTCCAAACGCTTCGGTAATTCTCGTTTTCACAGTTATAAATCCTCCCGGAATTTTTATAGCAGGATACGGAAGTTCTATATTCTCAAAAAACACCATCGTTGTCAAAATGATTGTTCGGTCAATAAACGAACAATACGAGGCTGTTTGACGTTGTTATACAGGTATACAAATGCTATAATCGCTCGACTTTACCGCATAACCGGACAAGGAGGCAAGCTATGAAAACCAGAATGACTGAGCTTTTCGGAATTAAGCACCCCATAATGTGCGGAGGTATGATGTGGCTGTGCAAGCCGGAACTTTGCGCCGCCATCGCTAATGCAGGCGCTCTGGGCAATATCACGGCGGCCAATTATGACTCCGCTGAAGAGTTGCGTAAGGCTATCAGGAAGACACGCGAACTGACCGATAAGCCGTTTTCCGTGAATTTATCCCTGCTTCCCTCTTTCCGCATCACCAAAGAGATGTATGACGGTTGGTTCAATGTATGCCTCGAAGAGAAAGTGGCTGCTTTTGAAATCTCGGGTGCGCCTGTGGACAAGTTTTTCGGCCCGGATGCAATCAAGAAGATACATGACGCCGGTGTTAAGCTGATTCACAAGGTGGGCTCTGTCAGGCATGCCAGGCATGCGGATCAGGTGGGATATGACGCAGTGATCGCGGCCGGTGTGGAAGAGGGTGGGCACCCGTTAAGTGACGATGTCACCACTATGATATTGACGCCGCGCATGGCTGAGTCGGTGAAAATACCCGTCATAACTACAGGCGGTATAGCCGATGGACGGGGACTTGCGGCGG
>JAPLHI010000149.1 GCA_026389695.1 Chloroflexota bacterium | reverse complement strand
GGACTTATCAATCAAATCAAGGGTTTCCTGGCTGAAGACGAGGGCCAAAAGCTTTACGCACTGGCTCTGGAAACGGCATCGCAGGGTCCCTGCCTTGAAATCGGTAGTTTCTGCGGGAAATCTACAGTATATATCGGGGCTGCCTGCAAAACAAAGGGGGTAATTCTTTATACCATTGACCATCACCGGGGTTCCGAGGAGCAGCAGCCGGGACAGCCATACTATGACCCTGAAATATTTGATGAGAAGTCGGGGATGATAGACAGCTTCCCGGCGCTACGGGAAACATTGAAAAAAGCCGGATTGGAAGATACCGTCGTGCCCATGGTCACATGGTCGAAGGTCGCTTCCCGAAATTGGTCTACACCGCTGAGTTTCATCTTTATAGACGGGGGGCACAGTTACGAGGCCGTTTTAAATGATTACCTGAGCTGGCATACTCACCTGTTGCCGGGAGGCTACCTGGCTTTTCATGATATATATCTCGATCCTAACAAAGGCGGTCAGGCGCCCTACGAGGTATATAAAAAGGCGCTTGAGAGCGGAGCTTTTGAAGAGACGCCCAAGGTGAACACCCTGGGTATTTTAAAGAAGAGGGGCGCCGTGATGATCGAGCAGAAGGCTGGTGGGTGACATAGGCCTCAGCATATCAGCGGCAAGTACCACTGCTGCCGCCGTCCAGGTAGGTTTCTGCAGCGGCCATATCTCGTTCTCAGGGAAGGCCATACCATACCAGTAAGCGCCGTCATCGTCACGCATCTGGTGAATCCAGTTGTACAGCATCATTGACTGCTCATACTCCCCGTTCACAGCCAGGGCAATAGCCAGCTCACTGGTTTCGGCAGCGGTAACCCACTGCTTTTTAAGATTGCACACGGATCCCCAGCCGTGGACGATGAATTTATCCCAGTCGTTATAAATCCGGCTGACGGCTTCTTTCTTGTTGATTACACTGCACAATGCCGGATAATACCAGTCCATGGCGAAAGCGGAAATCTCGCCACCTTCGGCAGGAGTTTTAAAAGGTGTCGGCATATTCAGAATTGCGCCGCGCAGGTTATCATTGACCATCTTCCAATCATTGTGTTCCTCACCCAGCAGGTCGGCAATCTTCAAGGCGCATCTAATACTCAAATATGAGGAACTGCAACTGGCTATTTGCGCCGAAGGACAGAGCACACCCTCGGTATCCCGTGCCCAGTATATCTCTCCGTTGGGTCCGCGCATATCCATAACGTAATTAATGGCAGCTCTTACACTGGGCCACATTTTATCCAGGAAAGACAAATTACCCGTTACCAGATAGTGATGCCAGACTCCCACGGCTATATACGAGATGGCATGAGATACTTTATAGGTATCCTTAGGCTTGCCGTTTTGATAATTGGTATACCAGCTTCCATCGGCCAGCTGAATTTCCGCCAGCCAGGTGTAAGCCTTCTCAGCTTCATCCCGGTAATTGCCGACATCGATGGCCATAGCACACTCGATATGCGTCCACGGTTCGACAATACCGCCCTCCAGCTCGGGAACGGAACCCGCTTTCTCCTGCACGCTGACGATGCTTTCTAAAGTGGGACGCAGAAATTGTTCGGATAACGAACTTCCCTGTCCGGACGCTTCAAACGAAGTAATTTTATCGGCGCACATAGTTTATCCCGCCTTGACTCGTGTTTGAGATTGGATAGCTTCCTGGTAACAGTCCGCTGTTTCTTTAGCGGCATTATCCCAGTTGAAAAGTCTCCTGACCCTTTCCCTGCCTGCGGAGGCCAGGTTTTTACGTTTGTTCTCATCATCCAGAAGAGCTTCGATAGCCTGAACCATGGAACGGGTGTCGGAAGGAGGAATCAGTAAGCCAGCGTCACCGACGACTTCAGGCAACGCGCCCGCCCTGGTGGCTATCACCGGTGTTCCGCATGACATGGCTTCAGCAGCCGGTAACCCGAAACCTTCATAAATTGAGGGCACAACCAGCATGATTGCGGTGGAGTAGTAATGAACCAGTTCCTCCGTGTCTATTTTTCCGGTGTACTTCACACAATTACTCAACTTGAGTGATTCTATCAATCCCTCGGTATAGCCCTCATTCATAGGTTTGCCTACTATTACAAGTTCAATGTCCCTGGTTTTGCGCAATTCTGCAACGGCTTCGAGCAAGTATTTTAAACCCTTGAGAGGTGTATCCCCACTATTGATAACCAGCATCCTGTTAGCCGAACGTACGGCGCCGGGTTCTTGCTTGAATATATCCTGGTCAACACCGCAATAGATGACTTTAAATTTTTCAGCCGGCACATTAAAACTATCGACTATTTCACGCAGGGAGATCTCGGAGTCCGTAATGAAATGGGAAAGCTGCCTGGCTACTTTTATCTGCATATCGGCAAACGCATACCAGCGGCGTATACCAAGGGAGCGAATGAATGTTTGAGAGGCTTTTAACGCCAGTTCACGGTCAATGGTGATAGGATGATGGATGGTTGTCACCATCGGCATTCCCATTTGTTTTATGCGCAGTATGCCTTCCGTAATACATTGATTATCATGCACGATATCATATTTCCCGGCGTGTCCATTTTGCCGGAACATGTTATGAGCGCGCATTCCGAATGTCAGTGGTTCGGTAAAAAAGCCGCTGCATTCACCGACCCATTCAACAAAGTTGGGCCACGTATTTAGCTTGAGAGGATTAATAAAATAGCGCCTGTATT